>JAGCRH010000067.1 GCA_017964785.1 Prevotella sp. | reverse complement strand
GGCTCTGCCTTCATCGACATCCTGAGCAACTTCGAGAGTCCGGAGGTCATCATCCAGTTGGCCGACCCCAGTCGTGCCGGTCTGGTACTGCCCTCAGAACAGCCTGAGAACCAGGATGTGCTGATGCTGATGATGCCCATGCTAATCAACGACTAAATGAAATTGAATCTGACAAAGCCTCTGGTCATCTTCGACTTAGAGACAACGGGGCTCGACATTGTGAAGGCCCGTATCATTCAACTATCCTATATCAAGGTACACCCCGACGGGCGTGAGGAGCGTGGCGACATGCTCCTCAACCCTGAGGAACCCATACCGCCTTTCGTCACGGAACTGACGGGCATCAGCAACGAGGACGTGAAGGACAAGCCCACCTTCAAGCAGGTGGCCGCCCAACTGGCCAACCTCTTCGGGGGCAGCGACCTTGGCGGCTTCAACAGCAACGGCTACGACATCCCCCTGCTGGCAGAGGAATTCCTCAGGGCAGGCATCGACTTCGACTTCTCGAAGTGCCGCATGATCGACGCGATGAACATCTTCCGGAAGATGGAGCGCCGAAACCTCGCTTCCGCCTATAAGTTCTATTGTGGCCGGAAGATGGAGGACGACTTCGAGGCCCACCGTGCCGACCAGGACACCGAGGCCACCTACCGTGTGCTGATGGGTGAACTGGACAAGTACGCCCCGGGGGCCAATCCCGACGAGCCGGAGAAGGTGTTGGAGAACAATATGGACTGCCTGCACGAGTTCTCGAAGATGAACAACAATGTGGACTTTGCAGGGCGCTTCGTCTGGACGGAGGTGAAGGATGCCAGCGGCCAAACCGTCACCGACAAGGACGGCAAGCCCGTGATGGTAGAGACCTTCAACTTCGGCAAATACAAGGGAATGCCCGTGGCCGATGTGCTGGCCAGGGATTGCGGCTACTACGGATGGATGCTGAACGGCGACTTTACCTACAACACGAAGCAGGTGCTGACGCGCATCCGCCTGAGAAGCATGCAGAAGTGAAGGAGTGAAGGAGTGAAAAATGAAAAGTGAGAAGTGATGAGTGGATACAGGAGATATATGAAGCAATGTAAGTGGTTCCGGATTCTGGGATTACTTTTCACTTTACACTTTTCACTTTTCACTTCTTTATCCGCGCAGGAGTTGCAGATAAAGGTGACGGTGAACCACAGTAAGATCTCGGGCAACAAATCGGTGTTCGAGAACCTGCAAGAGACGCTGGAACAGTTTATCAACGAGCGCCAGTGGACGGACTTGCAGTTCCAGAGGAACGAGCGCATCCAGTGCAACCTGAACATCACCGTGAACAAGTACGTTCGTGCGGAAAACAAGTTCGAGTGCTCGGCCATCATACAGGCCAACCGCCCCGTGTTCAACTCCACCTACACCACCACCTTATATAATAATAAGGACAACGACTTCCACTTCGAGTTTGCAGAGTTCGACCAACTGAACTACAACGACGAGACGGTAGACAACCAACTCACGGCACTCATCGCCTACTATGCCTACCTGATCATCGGACTCGACCTCGACAGTTTCTCGCCCTTGGGTGGCAGCGACATCCTGCAACGCTGTATGTATCTGGTGAACAACGCCCAGAGTCTCGGCTTCCCGGGATGGAAGTCGTTTGAGGACTCACGCAACCGTTTCGCCCTGATCAACGACTACTTAGACGAGGCGATGAAACCCTTCCGCCAGATGCAGTACGACTTCTACCGCAAAGGACTCGACGAGATGGCGAGCAATGCGGAGCGTGGACGTACGGAGATCTCGACGACGCTGACGGAGAACCTGAAAAAAGCCCACTCGGAAAAACCGCTGAGTCTGTTGCCGCAGATATGGCTCGACTACAAGAAGGATGAGTTGGCCAGCATCTACAAGGGCAAGGGGACACAGAAGGAGAAGGAAGCCCTGCACGAACTGTTGATGAGCATCAACGCCTCGCAGAGCAACACCTGGGACCAAATCACACAATAATGCTGAAACACCTCTACATCAAGAACTTTACACTGATCGATACCCTCGACATTGACCTGTATGCCGGTTTCTCCGTCATCACAGGCGAGACGGGGGCGGGCAAAAGCATCATACTGGGAGCCATCGGACTGCTGCTGGGACAGCGTGCCGACTCGAAGGCGATTAAGACGGGCGCAGAGAAGTGCATTATCGAGGCCCACTTCGACCTGACCCGCTACGCGATGGAGCCCTTCTTCAGCGAGAACGATATCGAATACGATGCCGACGACTGCATCATCCGACGCGAACTGACCAGTGCCGGCAAGAGCCGGGCCTTCATCAACGACACCCCCGTGCCGCTGACGATGCTCAAAGAACTCGGCGACCGGCTCGTGGATGTGCACTCGCAGCACCAGAACCTACTGTTGAACAAACAGGACTTCCAACTCAGTGTGGTGGACATCATCGCCAACGATGCGAAGGAACTGGCGCAATATCAGCAGACTTACGCCGACTACCAGGCCGCCAACAAGGAACTGGAAGCGCTGCGTGACGAGATAGAGCGCAACCGCCAGAACGTCGATTTCCTGCAGTTCCAGTACGACGAACTGACGGACGCCAACCTGCAACCAGAGGAACTGGAAGCGTTGGAGCAGAAGAGCGACACGATGACCCACTCGGAAGAGATCAAGAGTGCCCTCTATACCGCCGACAATGCCCTGCAAGGCGACGACAACGGGGCGGTGGAGGCTCTGCGCACCACCATCAACGCCCTGAAAGGCATCAGCAAGGTCTTTTCTGCTGCCACCGAACTGACGGAACGCCTCGACAGCACCTATATCGAACTGAAAGATGTGGCGCAGGAGATCAGTAGTCTGTTGGAGCAGGTGGACTTCGACCCCTCGGAGTTGGAGATGGTGAACAACCGCCTTGACAGGCTCTACGACCTGCAGAAGAAATACCACGCCGACAGCATCGAAGAACTCATCGCTCAGCGTGACGAGATTGGACGGAAACTCAGCCATATCGAGAACAGCGACGAGGCGTTGGAAGAGATGCAGCAGAAGGTGGCGCAACTGAAAGCACGTTGCGAGAAGGAGGCCGACGTACTGACGAAATGCCGTACAAAAGCCGCCAAACAGATAGAAAAAGAGATGCAGCAACGGCTCGTCCCCCTCGGGATGCCCCACGTGCGCTTCAACATAGAGATGACGAAGGAGACGCTGGGACGCAGCGGACAGGACAAGGTGAGTTTCCTGTTCAGCGCCAACACCTCCACCCCACTCCAACCCGTATCGCAGGTGGCCTCCGGCGGTGAGATCGCCCGTGTGATGCTCGCCCTGAAAGCGATGATCAGCGGCGCCGTGAAACTGCCGACAATCATCTTCGACGAGATCGATACGGGTGTGAGCGGCAAGACTGCCGAGAAGATGGCGGAGATCATGCGCGAGATGGGACAGCAGGAGCGCCAGGTGATCAGCATCACCCACCTGCCCCAAATAGCCGCCCTCGGCACGCACCACTACAAGGTGTCGAAGGATGAGGGCGCACAAGGCACCATCAGCCGGATGGAAGAACTGACCCCCGAGGAGCGCATCACGGAGATTGCCCAGATGCTCAGCGGCAGCGACGTCACCGATGCCGCCATCCAAAACGCAAAACAACTATTAAAATTGAAGAATTGAAAGATTAAAGAATTGAAATTATGGGAACAATAAATAACAAGGTACTAAGGTGGGTGATGGGGGTTTCACTTCTTCACCTTTTCACCTTTTCACCTTTAATGGCGCAGCCCGGCTGGGTGAAGAAGGCCACGAAGTCGGTCTTCACCGTGAAGACATTCAGTGCCGACGGCTCACTCATCGGGAGCAGTAACGGCTTTTTCACCGGCACCGACGGCGAGGCCATCAGCAACTTCGCCCCCTTCAAGGGAGCCTCGCGAGCCGTCATCATCGATGCAGCAGGCAAGGAGATGCCCGTGAGCACCATCATGGGTGCCAACGATATGTACGATGTGGTGAAGTTCCGTGTGGCTGCCAACAAGACGCAGCCCCTCACCATCGCCACCGAGATCGCCCCGACGGGAAGCACCGTCTGGCTGCTGCCCTACCGTGAGACGAAAGTGATCAAGAGTGGTGCCGTGCGCAAGGCCGAGACCTTTCAGGAGGAATATGCCTACTACACCGTCGCCATGCAGACACCCGAGACAGCCGTGAGTTGTCCGTTGCTGAACGAGGCCGGCGAGGTGATCGGTCTGATGCAGCAGCCTGCCTCTGCCAACGACTCGCTGAGTTACGCCGTCAGTGCCCGCTTTGTCGACTCGCTGAAGGTGACGGGATTTAGTCTGAACGACCCCGCCCTGAAACTGACAGCCATCAAGAAGGAACTGCCCCAGACGCTCGAAGAAACCAACCTGATGGTCTATCTGGCTGGCTCGACTGTCGACTCCGCCACCTACGTGGGACTGGTGGACGAGATGATCGCAAAGTTCCCGGATGCGCCAGAAGGCTATGTCTACCGTGCAGAGTTTGCCGCCCAATCCGCCAACTACTCCGCTGCGGACAAGGACATGAGCCAGGCGCTGAAAGTGGCCGAGGCGAAAGACGAGGTACTCTTCACCTATGCCCGTATGATCTACAACAAGGAGATCTACCAGAACCTGCAACCCTACGAGCCTTGGTCGCTCGACAAGGCGCTGGCACAGATACAGGAGGCCTACGGCATCAATCCCCAACCTGCCTATCGACAACTGGAAGGCAACATCCTCTTCGCGCAGAAGAAGTACGACGAGGCCTACAACCTCTTTATGGAACTGACGAACTCGAATCTGGACCAAGCGGAGATGTGGTACGGTGCCGCCCGCTGCAAGGAGATGCAGAAGGACACCACCGCCATGTTCGCCCTGCTCGACAGTGCTGTCAACGTGTTCACCAAGCCCTATCTGAAACAGGCTGCGCCCTACCTCTGGACCCGTGGCAACAAGCGCTTCGACTGCGGCAAATATCGCGACGCAGTGGCCGACTTCAACGAATATGAGAAACTGATGTCGACGCAGGTGAATGCCCGCTTCTACTATATCCGCCACCAGGCGGAAATCGAGGGGCGCCTCTACCAGCAGGCCCTCAACGACATCAACCGCGCCATCCAGATGGAGCCGAAGGAGACGCTCTACCACGCCGAGAAGGCCTCGCTGCAAGTACGTGTGGGACAGTACGACGATGCCCTGGCGACGGCGGAGGAACTGCTCGCCCTCGAACCCGACGGCAGCAACGGCTATCTGTTCAAGGGCCTGGCCCTCTGTCTGAAAGGCAACAAGAAGGATGGCTTGGAGTTGCTTGGAAAGGCCCGTGACATGGGCGATCCCCAGGCCGAAGGCCTCATCGAGAAGTACAGGTGATTTTTTAGAATGGCATTGGGCCGTCCGACGGCACTCGGAACGGGTCGTAGCCGTCGTCCATCGGCGGCTGGGCTTCGCCGTTGATCTTCGAGCCCACGATCTCACCCCCCATATCCTTCGACTTCCGTCCGCTGAGGCGCGAGTCCTCCGGGTTCTCAAACCGTGTAAACTCCCCTCGGAACGTCAGCAGCACATCGCCCGTGGCGCCCTTACGGTGCTTGGCGATGATGATCTGCGCCATGCCGTGCAGGTCGCGCCCGTTGTCGTCCTGATAGATATGATAGTACTCCGGACGGTGCACGAAGATCACCATGTCGGCATCCTGCTCGATGGCTCCCGACTCGCGCAGGTCCGAGAGTTGCGGTCGCTTGCCTTCCAGTCCCTCACGGCTCTCCACACCACGGTTCAACTGACTCAGCGCCAGGATGGGAATATCGAGTTCCTTCGCCAGTCCTTTCAGCGAGCGCGAGATGGTCGACACCTCTTCCTGTCGCGACGAGAAGCGCATGCCGTTGGCATTCATCAGTTGCAGGTAGTCGATCATGATCATCTTCACGCCATGCTCACGCACCAGTCGGCGGGCCTTCGTGCGCAGTTCGAACACGGAGAGTCCCGGCGTGTCGTCGATGTAGATCGGTGCGTCGAGCAGCGTGTTCACCCGCTTGTCCAGTCGGTCCCACTCGTCGGGCTGCAACTGTCCGTTCATGATCTTCGAGCCCTGTATCTCGCAGGCGTTCGAGATGAGCCGGTTCACCAGTTGCTGGTTCGACATTTCGAGCGAGAAGAAGGCGATGGGCACATGGTAGTCGACGGCGATGTTCTTCGCCATCGAGAGGGCGAACGAGGTCTTACCCATGGCGGGTCGCCCGGCGACGATCACGAGGTCGGAGGCCTGCCAGCCGCTGGTGATGTCGTCCAGTTTGTGGTAGCCCGTGGGCACGCCCGTCAGGCCGTCCTTGTTGGCGGCGGCGGCCTGTATGGCCTTGATGGCCTGCGCAATCACGGGGTTGATCTGCGTGTAGTCCTTCTTCATGTTGCGCTGGCTCAACTCGAAGAGCGAGCCCTCGGCCTCCTGCATCAGGTCGTCGATGTCGCTGGTCTCGTCGAAGGCCTTCGTCTCGACGACGCTGGCGAAGGAGATGAGTTGGCGGGCCAGGGACTTCTGGGCGATGATGTTGGCGTGGTACTCGATGTTGGCCGACGAGGCCACGCGGCTGCTCAGTTCCATGATGTACGGGGGGCCGCCCACCTCGTCGAGCGTGCCGTCCTTCGCCAGCCGGTCGGTGACGGTCAGCACGTCCACAGGCTTCTCGGCCATCGCCAGGTCGCGGATGGCGGCATAGACCATCTGGTTGCGCGGCTCGTAGAAACTCTCGGGGTAGAGCGTCTCGCAGACGATGGCGTAGGCGTCCTTGTCGATCATCAGGGCACCGAGCACGGCCCTCTCCACATCGAGGGCCTGGGGCTGCAAGTGTCCGTAGGTATTGTCCACAGGCTGCTGCCTGCGGCCGTTGCGGCGGGTATTGTTGCTTTGTTCTGCCATATCAATCTTGTTTTCGGGCTACAAAGATACAAAAAAGAAGTGAAAAGTGAAAAGTGAAAAGTGAAACATTTGTTGCCGTGAGCATTATTTCTCGTTTCTCATTTCTCATTTCTCATCAAAAATAACTATCTTTGCAGCATGATTACATTTCCCATCGCGAAAATCAACCTCGGACTCAACGTAGTAGAAAAGAGACCCGACGGCTACCACAACTTAGAGACGGTGTTTTATCCCGTAGGTATCAAGGACGCATTAGAGGTCTATGAGATGGACAAGGACTTCCCATCGGCCGCCGACTGCGACCTGAAAGTGACGAACATCACCATCGAGGGCGACGAACAACATAACCTCGTGTGCCGTGCCTACACGCTGTTGAAGCAGGACTTCCCCACCCTGCCTCGCGTGCATGCACATTTATTTAAAGGTATACCCACACAGGCCGGCATGGGCGGAGGCTCGAGCGACTGTGGGTTCATGATCACGTTGCTGGACGAGATGTTCCATCTGGGACTGACAGAACAACAGATGATCGACTATGCCGCCCGACTCGGAGCAGACTGCGCCTTCTTCATCATCAACAAACCTTGTTATGCGGAGGGTATCGGTGAGAAGTTGCAGCCCATCGGCCTCAGTCTGAAAGGCTGGTATCTCGCTGTGGTACGCCCTGCCATCCCCGTATCAACCAGGGAGGCTTTCTCTTTGATTACGCCACAACACCCCATGCAGAACTGTCGCGACATCGTGATGCAGCCCGTGGAGGCTTGGCGCAACGCACTGACGAACGACTTCGAGAAGAGCGTCTTCACACTGCATCCTGAGATCGGCGCCATCAAGGACAGACTCTACGACATGGGAGCCGTCTATGCCGCAATGTCCGGCAGCGGCTCGTCGCTCTACGGTCTCTTCCGCCAGCCCGTCAGCCTCGACTGTTTCAACGACGAAGGCACGTTTAAGACAATCATCCCGCTCGATTGAGCGGGATGACTGTTATTGAATGCCGTCTTCACGGAGTTTCTTCTGCCACTTCCAGGCTGAGCGCAGCACCTCATCCGTCGGTGTGTCAGCCTTCCAGCCCAGCACTTTGTTGGCCTTGTCAACATTACCCCACACCTGTTCGATGTCACCCTCGCGACGGGGAGCGTAGGTCCAGTTCACCTTCACGCCCGTAGCCTTCTCGAAACCTTCCACCACTTCGAGGGTAGAAAGTCCTCGGCCCGTACCGATGTTGAATATCTCCACTGCATCGGTCTCGGGCTTATCGAGCACACGCTCCATTGCCTTCACATGGGCCTTCGCCAGATCCACCACATAGATATAGTCACGGATGCAGGTCTTGTCGGGGGTGTTGTAGTCGTTGCCGAAGATCTTCAACTGCTCACGGATACCCATTGCCGTCTGCGTCACAAACGGGATCAGGTTCATGGGCACGCCGTTGGGCAACTCGCCGATCAAGGCAGAGGGATGCGCACCGATGGGATTAAAGTAGCGCAGGATGATGCTCTTGATGGGGGCGCCGGAGTGGATATAGTCCTGAATGATCTCCTCGTTGATCTGCTTCGTGTTGCCATAGGGCGACATGGCCTTCTGCACAGGGGCATCCTCAGTGACGGGCAGATACTCCTGAGCGGGCTGTCCATAGACGGTACAACTCGACGAGAAGATGATGCCCTTCACATCATACTTCGGCATGAGTTCCAACAGGTTGATGAGCGACACGAGGTTGTTGCGGTAATACATCAGTGGTTTCTCCACACTTTCGCCCACCGCCTTCGATGCAGCAAAGTGGATGATGCCCTCGATCTTCGGGTATTTTTTAAAGACTCCCTCCAAGGCTGCCATATCGCAGCAGTCCACCTTCTCGAAAGCCGGACGGATGCCCGTTATCTTCTCAATACCATCAAGCACATTCACATTCGAGTTGGCGAGATTGTCGATAATCACCACCTCATAGCCTGCCTCTTGCAGTTCCACGGTCGTATGGCTCCCGATGAAGCCCGTACCGCCAGTTACTAAGATTGTCTGTTTCATGATTTATCTGTTTAATTAATCGAGTCCGAAAAGAATCTTCAAACCGCCGTCGACGCCTGAGAAACCCATGAAGGCAAGACTCAGCAGTCCGGCGGAGAGCATCACGATGGCCATGCCCTGCATCCCCTTGGGAATCTTCACCAGTTCGAGTTGCTCACGCATACCGGCAAACACCGTCAGCGCCACACCGAAGCCAATGGCAGTGGAAAAGGCATAGACCACACTCTGCAACAGGTTGTAGTCCTTCTGGATACAGAGGATGGCCACGCCGAGCACGGCGCAATTGGTCGTGATCAGGGGCAGAAAGATACCTAATGCCTGATAGAGCGCCGGCGACACCTTCTTCAAGATAATCTCCACCATCTGTACCAACGAGGCGATGACGAGGATGAAGGCGATGGTCTGCAGATACTGCAGGCCGAAGGCATCGAGCACATACTTTTGCAGGAGCCAGGTAACGATGGTGGCCAACGTCAGCACGAAGGCGACGGCTGCCGACATACCTAACGAGGTGTCTATCTTCTTCGATACGCCCAGAAAAGGACAGATGCCCAAGAACTGCGACAACACGATGTTGTTCACGAAAATGGCGCTAATGAAAATCAGTATATATTCCATAATCTTTGCTTTTTTCTATATTCTCTTAGGACTGCCTAGGATTTCCTAAGTCTTCCTAGGATTGCCTAATTCTATTCACTATCGCTATGAGGAAGCCGAGGGTGATAAATGCCCCCGGAGGCAGCACGAAGAGCAAGATGTTGTAAGCCTCTGGCAACAGTGTGAAACCGAAGACACTACCATTACCCAACAACTCACGGCAGATGCCGAGCAGCGTCAGTCCCAGCGTAAAGCCCAGGCCGATACCGATGCCGTCGAAGAGCGAGGCCACGGGCGAGTTTTTGGCTGCGAAAGCCTCAGCCCGACCGAGGATGATACAGTTGACCACAATCAACGGGATGAAGAGTCCCAGTGCGGCATCGATGTCAGGCAGATAAGCCTTGATAACCATCTGCAGGATGGTGACAAAGGCCGCTATCACGACGATAAACACGGGTATGCGCACCTTGTCGGGGGTGATTGACTTCAGACAGGATATCACCACATTGGTGCAGATCAGTACTGCCATCGTGGCGAGTCCCATCGACATACCATTCAAGGCAGAGGTGGTGGTGGCCAGTGTGGGGCACATACCCAGCATCAGGACGAACGTAGGGTTCTCCCTGACGATGCCATTTTTGATAATCTGTATTGCGTTCATACCTTATTTCTCCTTTCCTTCTTTTGTGGCACCCGTCTGAGCGTCGACAGGCTTCACCTTGTAAGCGTTATAAGCATTGTTCACAGCCAACAGGAAAGCCCGACTGGTGATGGTAGAGGCCGTGATGGCATCCACCTGTCCACCGTCCTTCGAGACGGTCAGCGGTTCAGCAGGTGATTTGCCGATGATGTCGCCCTTCTCACCCTTCTGAAACCACTTGTCGGCCTTGGCTCCAAGACCTGGTGTCTCGGCGTGCTCCAATAGCGTGTATCCCAAAATCTTACCATCGGTATCAAATCCGACCAAGACTTTCAGATTACCGCCGAAACCGCCAGTGGTACTCTCGACAGCAGCACCGAAGTCCTGCTGCTGGGCATCCTGTATCTGATAGATGATATAGGTAAACTCCTTGCCCTTGGCATCGTTCCGACGGAGGGTGTCTGTCTTGGTGACGACCAAGTCATCGCACACCATCACGGTCTTGATACCGTCGGCAAGGGCTTTTTCCTTCTGCTGGGCAATGGGGCCTTCGGTGAGGTGGTTCACGTAAGCGAGGATGCCACCCATGATGACAGCCACACCTGTCAGCACCAGCACCATATTCGTCAATGATGATTCCAGTTTCTTCATGCCTGTACCTCCCCAAATCGTTTTGGTTTCACATAATTATTGATCAGCGGCGTAAACGCATTCATGATGAGAATGGCAAACGACATACCCTCAGGATAGGAACCCCAGTTGCGGATGACAACCGTGAGGAAGCCGATGGCAATACCATAAATGATCTGACCTTTCGGTATCATCGGTGATGTCACATAGTCTGTTGCCATAAAGATGGCACCCAGCATCAGACCACCCGATAAAATCACAACGAAGGGGTCGGCATAGATGGGGTTGGCGATGTGGAGCAGTCCTGCAAAGACAAACACCGTACCGAGGATACTCACCGGAATATGCCAGGTGATAATCTTACGCCAAAGCATGAAGACCAGACCAGCAATCAACGCCAGATCGCAGATCTCACCGATCGCACCTGCACCACCATTCAACGACACATCGGCAAAAAGCAATGAGAAGGAGTCTGGCAATTGGGCAAGCATATCCATGTTACCACTCCTGATTGCCTCTTGCATCAGAGCCAATGGCGTAGCACCCGTCACGGCATCGGTATAGTGGAGCCACTGACCCGGCAGAGGCCATGATGTCATCTGTGCAGGGAAGGCCACGAGCAAGGCACAACGACCAACTAGTGCAGGATTAAAGATATTATGTCCCAGTCCTCCAAAAGTCATCTTTCCCACACCAATCGCGAAGAGCGCACCGATGAGGATGATCCAGATGGGGAGGTTCGACGGGAGGTTGAGAGCGAGGAGCAGACCTGTCAGGGCAGCAGAGCCGTCGAGGATGGTCAGGCGCTCCTGTTTCAGAATATATTTGCTGATGGCCCACTCAAAGAAGACGCAGGCTGCCACACTCGTTACCGTCACGATGACAGAGCCCAGTCCGAAGAAATAGAACGACACGAGCAGAGTGGGTATCAAGGCGATGATAACGCCGTACATATTGCGCTCTACCGTATCGGTGCCGTGGGCATGTGGCGAAAGTGATACAATTAGTTTTCCCATATTTCGTTACTTTGCATTTCTGGTTCGGATGATGCCCATCACGGTACTCTTGCCAAGACGGATATTGTCGAGCAACGGACGATGGGCAGGACAGGTGAACTGGCACGAGCCGCACTCAATACAACTGACGATGGCCTCATGTTCCGCACGCTCCCAGTTGTGTACCTCAGAGAGTTTGGCAAGCAGGTAGGGTTCCAATCCCATCGGACAGACACCCACACACTTGGCACAACGGATACAGGACTGCGGTTCCTTGCGACGGGCCTCGTCATCGGAGAGGATTGTCACGGAGTTGGTTCCCTTGCAGATAGGCACCTCCGTAGAGGTCAGTGCCTTACCCATCATCGGACCACCAGCCAACAACTTATTATCGCCCTCAGGCATACCACCACAGGCATCGATAAGATCCTGCATTGGTGTACCCATACGGACAAGGAAATTACCGGGGTTCGCCAGACGTTTACCAGTGACTGTAGTATAACGTTCGAAGAGAGGTTTGTGCTTCATCACAGCCTCATAGACAGCAAAGGCCGTTCCCACATTCTGAACGATGGCACCCACATTCACAGGGATGGCAGGAGGTGCCGGCACCTGACGCTGAATGACAGCATCGACGAGTTGCTTCTCACCGCCCTGCGGATAACGTTGTTTGAGAGGAACCACCTCAACATTGAACATTGAAGATTGAACATTGAACTTCTCGGTACACTTCTGGGTCATCAGTTCGATAGCAGCAGGCTTGTTGGTTTCTATACCGATATAGCCTTTGCTTACCTTTGCGGCCTTCATCAACAGTTCCACTCCCACGAGGATCTCGTCGGCATGTTCCATCATCAGACGATAGTCAGCAGTGATATAGGGTTCACACTCAACGGCATTGATAATCACACATTCGGCCTTAGCCGTCGGCGGCGGGGTGAGTTTGATAAAGGTAGGGAAACAGGCTCCACCCATACCCACGACACCAGCCTCTTTTACACGCGAGACGATCTCCTCAGGGGTCAGTTCAGGATGAGACTCAACGGTCTCCAACTTGTCGGAGCGGTCGATGGTCTCTTCCCACTCGTCACCTTCCACATTGATGATAATCACCGGCTTGCGATAGCCTGTGGCATCAATGGCGGTATCAATCTTAAAGACTGTTCCACTCACCGATGAGTAAATCGGAGCAGACACGAAACCACTGGCTTCGGCAATCAGCGTACCCACTTTCACCTTGTCGCCTTTCTGGACAACGGGTTTGGCAGGCTTACCGATATGCTGACTCAATGGGAAGATGGCCTGCTTGGGCAGGGCTGCCACTTGCGTAGCCACTTCGTGGGTCAGTTTGTTTTCCTCCGGGTGGATACCACCTATTCTAAATGTCTTTACGTTCATGCTGTTGCCTCCTCTTCTTTTACAGGTTTGGGAGCCGGAAAATTCACGGCGATGATGGCATGCGTAGGACAAGCCTTCTCGCATTTGCGACACAGACGACACTTGTCGGGATCGATATAAGAGAGGTTGTTCTCAACGGTAATGGCTCCGAAGGCACACTCTTTCTCGCACTTGCCACAACCTATACAACTCACCTTACAGGCCTTCATCGATACGGCACCCTTGTCCTTATTGACGCAGGACACATACACTCTCCTACCCTTCGGGCCTTTCTTGCGGAGTTCGATGATGCCTCGTGGACAAGCATTAGCACAGGCACCGCAGGACGTACATTTCTCCTCGTCGACCTCAGCAATGCCCGTCTCTGGATTGACATGAATGGCATCAAACTTACATGCCTCCACACAGTCGCCACAACCCAAACAGCCATAACCACAAGCCGTCTCTCCGGCACCACAGGCATTCATGGCTGCACAATTACGAAGACCTGCGTACTCTGCAATCTTGGGACGATACTCACATGTGCCGTTACACCTGACGACGGCCACCTTCGGCTCACCATGGGCTATGGCCATACCCAACAAGTC
>JAGCRH010000066.1 GCA_017964785.1 Prevotella sp. | reverse complement strand
CCAGGAACGCTACCAACTGCGCTACACCTCGATTTTTCTAAGCGGGTGCAAAGGTACTAAGAAAAATTGAAAAATTAAAAGATTGAAGAATTGAAATCTATTATATTAGCCTTTTTTAACAGCAGAATTTCAATTCTTCAACTCTTCAACTTTATTTGATGATTCCTTGCTCGACGAAGATTTTCTTCAAGGCAACCACCGAGCGGTCTACCTGCTCCTTAGTGTGCGTAGCCATCAAAGCGTAGCGAACGAGGGTATCCTGAGGTGCACAAGCAGGCGGGATGACGGGATTGATGAACACGCCAGCCTTGAACGCAAGTGCCGTCACGAGGAAGGTCTTGTCGACATCACGCACATAGAGTGGGATGATGGGACTCTCGGTTTCGCCAATCTCGAAGCCCTCCTCACGGAAACGCTTCAAGGCGTAGTTCGTGACATCCCACAAGGCCTGGATGCGCTCGGGCTCGCTCTGGATGATGTGCAGGGCGGTCATTGCGGCAGCAGTAGCAGCGGGGGTGTTCGAAGCCGAGAAGATATAGGTACGGCAAGTGTGACGGAGCCAGTTGATGGTATCGTTGTCGGAAGCGATAAAACCACCGATAGATGCGAGTGACTTCGAGAAGGTGCCCATGATGAGATCCACCTCGTCGGACAGTCCAAAATGATCGCACACGCCCCTACCCTGTTTACCGAAGACGCCAATGCCATGAGCCTCATCGACCATAATCGAGCAGTTGTACTTATGCTTCAACTCCACAATCTCAGGCAGTTTGGCGAGGTCGCCTTCCATCGAGAAGACGCCATCGACCACAATCAGTTTGATGGCCTCCTGAGGCAACTTTTGGAGCACACGCTCCAAGTCCTGCATATCGTTGTGCTTGTAGTGCAGTTGCTTGGCAAACGCAAGACGGCGTCCGTCCACAATGGAAGCGTGGTCACGATCGTCGCAAATCACATAGTCGTCCTTGCTCAGCAGTGCGGGGATCACACCCTGGTTCACTGAGAAACCCGTGGAGAAGCAGAGGCAATCGTCCTTGCCGATATACTCAGCAATCTCCTTTTCGAGTTGAACGTGCAGGTCGAGCGTTCCGTTGAGGAAGCGGCTTCCGGCACAACCAGAACCATACTTGTCGAGTGCGGCCTTTGCCGCATCGATGATACGCTGGTCGCCTGTCAGACCTGTATAGGCATTAGAGCCGAACATCAGCACTTTGTGACCGCCCATCTCGACCTCCGTTCCCTGCTTTCCCTCAATGGCGCGGAAATAAGGGTATACATCAGCCTCCATAAACTTCTGCGGTTCACGGTAATGCTTGTATCTTTCTTGTAACTGTCCCATTCCGATATAGGTAAGTTTCTTGTATTTTTTCTTTCAGGCTGCAAAGTTACACAAAATTTCGCAAAACGTGCAAGAAAAACTTAATAAATGTCGTTTTTTGGTATTTTTCTTGAATAAAACATACATTTTTCCCACATATTTCGTACTTTTGCACCGCAAATGAAGAAAAAGAAGAACATAACATTCATCATAAATCCCATTTCGGGCACCCACTCGAAGGATGAAATTCCAAACATCATAGAGAACACGCTCGACATGGAACAGTTCAATTATGAACTGTGCTTCACCGAATATGCTGGTCATGCGGCTGAAATAGCACTCGAATACGCCGAGAAAGGCTGCGATATCGTGGCGGCTGTGGGTGGCGACGGCACCGTGAACGAGGTGGCCCGTTCGCTGACACATACCGACAGCGCCCTCGCCATCGTCCCCAGCGGTTCAGGCAACGGGCTGGCCCGTCATCTCTGTCTGCCGATGGATGCCAAGAAAGCCATCGAGATCATCAACGCTTGTAAGATTGAGGACTTCGACTACGGGGTAATCAACGACCTGCCCTTCTTCTGCACCTGCGGCATGGGCTTCGATGCGTTTATCTCGCTAAAATTCGCCGAGGCCGGTAAGCGAGGACCTATCACCTACGTGGAGAATGTATTGAAGGAAGGACTGAAATACAAGCCCGAGACCTACGAGGTGGAGGATGAGACGGGTGCCAAGAAGTACAAGGCTTTCCTCATCGCCTGTGCCAACGCCTCGCAATACGGCAACAATGCCTACATCGCCCCTGGCGCCACCATGAAGGACGGCGAGATGGACGTGGTGATCATGGAGCCCTTCGATGTGCTCGATGCGCCACAGATCGCAGCCGACCTGTTTATGAAGACCTTTGGCAACAACTCGAAGATCAAGACCTTCCGTGCCAAGAAGATACATATCCATCGTAAGGAACCAGGTGCCATCCACTTCGATGGCGACCCTATCATGACGGGTACCGATGTCGACGTACATATAGAGCACGAAGGTATCAAGATACTGACCAACCCTGAGGCCATCGAAGATGCCAGTCAGCCGAACTTCCTGCTGAATGCTTTCAGCGATTTCTTCAATAATATAAATAATGTACGCGAAGACATCGAGAAAAGCGGGCGCAGGATACAGGTCATCAACAAGGTACTGCTCCGGAAACTGACCCGTCTGTAACCCACTCGACTCCCATGCAGACTGCGATTGTCATCATCATTCTCGTCTTGGCCGTCGGCTATGCGGTATGGCACGTCTACAAGCCTTTCCGCCACAATGCCGACCCCTGTTGCAGTTGCGAGGGATGTCCGCTGAAAGGGCACAATTGTCACGAAAAACATAAAAATGCCGACTGCTGCCGTAAAAAGTAGCAGAAATATTTGGCTATTTCAGATATTTTGTCTACCTTTGCACCCGCATTTAAGGAAATGGTGCCTTGGATGAGTGGCTTAGTCTACGGTCTGCAAAACCGTCCACGGCGGTTCGAATCCGCCAGGCACCTCCGAAAAAAAATCCCCAGCCGTAATGGTTGGGGATTTCTTGTTTTTCACTCGCCTTCAATGAGATCGCCGATTTCGGAGATTTCATCTTCATCGAACCACTTCGAGAGTTTCTTCTTGGCCTGCTCGACGATTTCGGGATCGATGCCCGTCCACACTTTCTTCAATACATAAAGCAACACGGCAAGGTCATCGGTGAGACCGGCAATGGGGATGGCATCGGGAATGACATCCAGCGGACTGATCATATAGCCCAAGGCACCGATAATAACGGCCTTGTCCTTCTTGCTCACCTTGTCGCTCTGCAACGTATAATAGAGGATGAGGGCAGCATATACCAATTTAGCCCCAGCACGCTTGGCGATGCGTGAGATCTTCTCCGCAAACTCTCGCTTCGAGAACTTCTCGCCATAGTTCATAAAATCGGGTAATTCCATAATACTATTTACAATTTGACAATTTACTATTTACAATTTAATGGTTGATTCGGATGATTCTGATTCCAGTGTGAGAGGGATGCTTCTGAAGATACTGGTAGAGCGTCATCGGCTCTTCCACCACCTTCTTATGCAACTGAGAGGCATTCAGCAGATGGAGCCCATCGCTGCGCCACACGGCAAAACCGAGGTGGGCAATATCGAGACCGGGCTTGTTGCAAGTAATAGCGATGATGTCACCATCGTGGACGGCCTCACGCATGGCTGGTGTGTCCTTGACTTCCGACTTAGGGATGAAACGGAACTTCTTGCCCGTGAGGCGCTGCTCCATCTGAGCGATTTCAGCCACATACTCGGGGTGAGCCTTCAAGGCCTTATAACTCTGAGGATGCTGACTCATATAATTGACTTTGACAGTTTGTATCTGGGTAAACGGCGGATTTGGCTGCTGGATCTCTGTGACGATACCCGCCTTGGCATTTTCGGCAATC
Source organism: Prevotella sp. (assembly GCA_017964785.1). Lineage (GTDB taxonomy): Bacteria > Bacteroidota > Bacteroidia > Bacteroidales > Bacteroidaceae > Prevotella. The sequence continues at coordinate 10,366 of JAGCRH010000066.1, read as the reverse complement.
CAGTCTGTAAAGTAATGGATACGAGAGGGATAGCGGTCAATCACCCCATTTCGGTAGCGCATGGCCTGCAAGGCTTGCTGATAGGCCAGAAAGGTAAAAGACTTGCGATAGGCACAGAGGGTAAGAGCGGTGACGGTCTCAACCAAAGTGGTGCAGTCGAGTTCGCTAACATTGATTACCAACTGTTCTTCATCATTGACCTCAAGGGTATGGGCCACATAAGGCACATCCAGGAACTGGCGGGCAAAGAAAAGCGGGAAATTGGTGGAGGATTTCTGCTGCTTGGCATCTTTGAGCAAGCCCTCAATCCTGATCATATAGTCTGGCTTCTTGATTGATTCTGCCGGTTCGACAGATTCTACTGATTCTGCAGGCTCGGGAGCGGACACCTCAGTCTTCGTCCCTCCCCCATTGGCACACGACTGCAATGGACAGATCATCGCAAAAGCGATCCCTATTATATAGAACAGTCTTTTCATCCTTTCTGTTTCCTGTATTTCTTTTTGAGTACGAAATTATAGCCCACATACGCAGTCAGCGAACCGAATATGTTGTTGGCCTTGAAGCGCGAGGTGCGATAGCGGTTGGTGCGGAAAATGGCACTCATACCCGCAAACCATCGCGTATTGTTATACACCAGACCGAAACGACCGATACCGTCGAGGTTGACATTCTTAAAGTCAAAGTTGAAGCCTCGCTTCTGATCGTCCGCCATATCCCCGTAACTGGACTTATAGGCGAGACCCAACTGAAAACTGGCACAGAACAGGAAGTTCTTGGCAAACACCCAGTTGTAGGCGTATCCACCCGAAAGCATGATGTCGTGGTATTTGATGCTCTCAAACATCATGCCACTGTCTATCTTAACCTCGTATCCCATCCGCAACGAGAGTGCATCCTGCAACTTGGCGTAATCAAATTCGATGGTATTCTTCGTATAGCCCGCTCCTGCCATCCACGAACCGCAACTCACCTTCTGACAAGTACTCTGGGCGAAGGCTGCCGGATAGGAGAAACGTTTGTGGTTGAAGATGTAATAGGCATTGACGCCTGTCATACCGACCGTTGCCCCATCAAATGGCATTCCCTCAAAAAGGGCTGCCCGGCTGTCATTATCAAACTCCACGTCGCGAATTTTGTAGTCACTACCCGTACGACGATAATAGAGGTCGACACCCACCTGCGAGGAATAGATGCTAAGATCAAATTCCTTCTTCAACCCGCCTTTCGAAAAACCGATGTTCTTGATGTCGAAGGTATAGCCGAAGAATAACCACCGCCACCCGAAATAAGGGCCCACCTTGGTTTTGCTGTCAGGTGAAAGCGTGATACTATTTCCGCCACTACTGAGCGTAAAACTCTCGTAGGAGCGGGTGATCTGACCCATCACCTGAAATTCATAGTGCTGGGGCTCTATCCAATAGTCCTCTGTCTCATCAAAGCCACGGATGGTCTGACGGATCTTGCTGATCTCACGGGGCTTGGCGATGGTGTCCACAGAGACGGAATCTTGCGTCGGACTACCCCAACAGCCAAGACCCAACATCCAGCAACTAACAACCAACAACCACCTCATCAGCCTCAGAATTTACCTAAAATACGATCCATCGCCCAGTTTACGGGCGTTGCCGACACACTGGTACAGGTACATACGGCGATGCCCTGCAAATGCTCAATTACGTTCTTTATGAGCGGATACTGCACATACGGTGGATTAGGCACGGAAATATTCTCATCACCCTTACTGGTCTGAAGGCGGATAGGCGTATAGTCAAAGATCGAAAAACTGACAAGACCCTCAGTACCGATAATCTCGATGCAGTCTTCACGGGCACTCTCATGGGCCACATAGCACCAGGATCCACTACCAGGTAGACCATTCTCGAAACTGAAACTGGCACTCACAGAGTCCTCTGCATCATAGAAACCGCCACGGTTGGCACAGATGCCACGGGCTTCGAGGATCACCCCGAACATATCCTGCAAGAGGTCAAGTTGGTGGGGGGCCATATCGTAGAAATAACCGCCTCCGGCAATCTCTGGTTGGAGGCGCCAAGGCAGCGGATTACCATTCTTAATTGCCTCAGCGTCAGCGGTTCGCAATGGTTCAGTATAGCGAATCTGCACATTCAGTATCTTCCCAATCTGACCACTCTGCACGATGTCTTTCACCTTCTGGAAATAGGGTAGATAACGACGGTAATAGGCCACGAAACAAGGTACGCCTGTCTGTTCCGAGATACGGTTAATACGGGCACAATCCTCATAGTTCGAAGCCAAGGGCTTCTCTACATACACGGGTTTGCCAGCCTTCATGGCCATGATGGCATAAGTGGCATGACTCGATGGCGGTGTGGCCACATATACGGCATTCACATCCGGATCATCGATTAGTTCCTGGGCATCGGTATACCATTTCTGGATGCCGTGTTCGACGGCATAACGACGGGCATGATTCTCCGTACGGCTCATCACTGCCACCACACTGGAACCCTCAACCTCGCTGAAAGCAGGACCGCTTTTCTTCTCGGTTACCTCGCCGCATCCGATGAATCCCCACTTTAATATCTTCATAAAATGTTTTAATTTCTACTAAGAATGGTGCAAAGTTACGAAAAAAGTCAGTACCTTTGCACATATTATTCGAAATAATAACAAGTTTTATGGAAAATCTGAAATTATTGCTGCGTCGCAGATGGTACTGGTTTCTGCTATATGCCCTGTTTTATAGCGGCATTACCACGCTGGTCATCTACCGTTTCCCGATGGTGCCCCTGCTACCGTTGCTCGTGGCTTTCATACCCCTGCTGCTCATCCCCGTCATCTATTTCGGCACCTTGCTCTGGATACATTTCAGACGGCACGCCCTGAACCGCAAACTGGCTCAGCGACTGACGGAATGTACGGGTATTGCCCTGCTCACTACCATTGTGACCATTCTGCCGGCTATCATTCTGTCACTGGCAAATACGCAGGCACATATCGGAGAGATTTTTGGCGATCCATTAGGATTGCCGTCATATATGCTGGTGATGACACTGCTGGTACTCTTCCTTTCAGGAGTCATCCAGGCTGCCACCACCATCCTCTCCTACCAACCCGCTAAGCAGACATATAAAGAACAATTAGAGAAAAAACAGAAAACAGCATGAAACGTATCCTCTTCATAGACCGTGACGGTACCCTCATCGAAGAACCAGCCGATGAGCAAATAGACTCCTTTGAGAAACTTAAATTTACGAAAGGCGTATTCCGCAACCTCGGATTTATCCGCCAACACCTTGACTTTGAGTTCGTGATGGTGAGTAATCAGGACGGTCTCGGCACTGAGTCGTTCCCGGAGGACACGTTCTGGCCTGTCCATAACTTCATCCTCCAGACGCTCGAAGGCGAGGGCATCACATTCGATGACATCCTCATCGACCCGCACTTCCCAGAGGACAATGCCCCCACCCGCAAACCGAACACGGGACTGGTGGAGAAATACATCAACAACCCCGATTACGACATCGCCGGGAGTTACGTCATCGGTGACCGTGAGACAGACCGAACCTTTGCTCAAAACATCGGCTGCAAATCACTGATACTCAGCGATGATAAAATGTCATGGGATAAGATATGTGAACTACTCTTCGCCGGCGAACGCATTGCAGAAGTGAGTCGTAAGACGAAGGAGACCGATATATATATTAAGGTGAATCTCGATGGGACAGGTCGCTGTGACATCTCCACAGGACTTGGTTTCTTTGACCACATGTTGGAGCAGATTGGCAAGCACGGTATGATGGATCTTACCATCCACACCAAAGGCGACTTGGAGGTGGACGAGCACCACACCATCGAGGATACTGCCATTGCCCTCGGAGAGTGCATCCTCACAGCCCTTGGTGACAAACGGGGCATTGAGCGTTATGGCTATTGTCTGCCGATGGACGATTGTCTCTGTTCGGTAGCCCTCGATTTCGGAGGTCGCCCCTGGTTGGTCTGGGATGCAGAGTTCAAACGTGAGAAGATTGGTGAGATGCCCACAGAGATGTTCCTGCATTTCTTCAAGTCGCTTTCCGATGCCGCCAAGATGAACCTCAACATCAAGGCTGAAGGGCAGAACGAGCACCACAAGATTGAGGGCATCTTCAAAGCCCTTGCACGAAGTTTGAAGATGGCTGTACGGAGAGATATTTACCACTACGAGTTACCTTCAACGAAAGGAATGCTTTGATAAGCCATCAGCCCCTCTCAAATCGAGAAGGGCTGATGTTTTTATATATCATATTTATTCTTGCGCTTGTCGGCCTTGCGGGGCTGGGAGGGATGGAAACCTAAGTGGGGTGTCTTGACACCCATATAGCCCTGATGACGCTGACGGATTTTGGCGACATAGTCAACCGTCTCCGAGCCACGCATATATCCATGTTTCACAATGGGGTCATTATAATACTTCGGCGTAGCCAGTTTCAGGACATATTCCGACACATCCCGCCAACGGTGGGGATTTTTGCCGTCACGCTGTGCCAAGGCCATCGCATCACGGATATGATGGATGCCACCATTGTAAGAAGCCAACACGAAGTTGGTACGCTCCACACGGTCGTGGATATCAGACAACTTGCCTTCAAGTTGACCTAAATACTTCGCAGCAGCAGCAATGTTTTGTTCAGGGTCGTACATCTTGTCGCGAGGCAGTCCCAGCAAATCAGCCGTACCAGGCATGATCTGCATCAGACCCTTGGCTCCTGCAAAAGAAACAGCCTTAGGGTCAAACGTCGACTCCTGATAACATTGGGCTGCCATCAAGCGCCAGTCCCAACGGATAGGCTGCGAGTACTGCATGAAGAGTTTATCGTAGTGTGAGATGATGCCGCCCTTCTTGTCGAGCATCGGTGAGAACACATGGCGCTTCACCCGTTGAGTGGTCAGCAGTGTTGTCTCTTCTTTCTTCACCTCTGCAATCATCTCAGGCTTATACCAACCTTTCAACTCTTCCGCCAGCAACGGCTTCTCGGGGCTTACTTCCAGATTTCCTGGTGTCGGCCACGCCACAATATCAACCTGTCCCTCAGCGAACTTAGCAGCCAATTCCATGGAATCGCGACAGACTTCTACTCGGATACCCACACCCAATCTATCGGCCAGTCGCTGCACCAACAGATACTGCGTACCAAGTTGTTTGCCGTGATAGTCATAATAGGTCAGCGGTCCACTGATGGTGGCTAGAATCATCTGTCCGCTGTGCTGTATCTCAGGCAGGTCGAAGCCTTCGGAAGTCTCCACAGAGTCGAGCACTTCCCCCCAGGGTGTGACAATGCGTTCCTGCTTCTTCTCCGTACAGGAGACCAGCAGCAGAACTGCCAAAATTACCGCATATTTATTTAAAATCTGTACCAATCTGTGAAATCTGTGGCTGTTTTCGTTGCAAAAGTACTCATTTTCTTGCACAATCGCACAATTTTGAGTAATTTTGCAGCGAAATTTAAGAGAATATTAGACTTTAACGTTAGTATGTTAAGAATCGCAGTACAGTCAAAAGGACGACTTTTTGAAGATACGATGAACCTGCTGGCAGAGGCAGACATCAAGGTGAGCGCCTCGAAGCGCACCCTTTTAGTGCAATCCGGCAACTTCCCCTTGGAAGTGCTTTATCTCCGTGACGATGATATCCCACAGAGCGTGGCTTCTGGCGTAGCCGATATCGGCGTGGTGGGTGAAAACGAATTTGTGGAGCGGGGCGAAGATGCAGAGATTGTATCCCGTCTCGGTTTCAGCAAGTGCCGTCTGTCATTAGCCATTCCCAAAGAGATAGACTATCAGGGTGTAAAGTGGTTCGACGGCAAGAAGATTGCCACCTCCTACCCCAACATCCTGCGTCAGTTCCTTGATAAGAACGGTATCCAGGCCGAGATACATGTCATCACCGGTAGTGTGGAGATCAGTCCGGGTATCGGACTGGCTGATGCCATCTTCGATATTGTCAGCAGCGGTTCTACTCTCGTGAGCAATAATCTCCGTGAGGTGGAGGTGGTGATGCAGAGTGAGGCTCTGCTTATCGGTAACAAACAACTCACCCAAGAGAAACGCGAGATCTTGGAACAAATGCTGTTCCGTTTCAAGGCTGTAAAGGATGCAGAGGATAAAAAATATGTACGCATGAACGCACCGAAGGCCCGTTTGCAGGAGATTATCGATGTATTGCCAGGTCTGAAAAGTCCCACAATCATTCCCCTGGCCGACGATGAATGGTGCTCCGTACATACGGTGCTCGACCAGAAGCAGTTCTGGGAGATAATCGGCAAACTGAAAGAGATGGGGGCTCAGGGCATCTTGGTTACCCCAATTGAAAAGATGATCATTTAAAGTAAAAAAGGTGAATATTATACGGTATCCCGAAAGGCGTGAGTGGCCGAAGATCGTGGAGCGTCCACATTTGGATGTGTCGCAACTGAATCAGACAGTGGCCTCGGTACTGGCAGATGTCAAGCAGCGAGGCGACGAGGCCGTAAAGGGCTATGAACTGAAATTCGATCATGTAGACCTGCCTTCATTGGAAGTGACAAAGGCAGAGATCAAAGAGGCAGAGACACTGGTCAGCGAAGAACTGAAAGAAGCCATCCAACTGGCCCACTCGAATATCAAGACCTTCCATAAGTCACAGCGTTTCCGTACCAAGAAGGTGGAGACACAGCCTGGCGTGGTCTGCTGGCAGAAGAGCGTCGCTATCGAAAAGGTGGGTCTCTATATCCCCGGTGGTACTGCCCCACTCTTCTCTACCGTACTGATGCTCGCTACGCCAGCGAAAATTGCGGGCTGTAAGGAGATCGTGCTCTGCACGCCTCCAAATCGTGAGGGCAAGGTGAACCCCGCCATCCTGATGGCTGCCAAGATTGCCGGCGTGAGCAAGATTTTCAAGGCCGGCGGTGTGCAGGCCATCGGTGCGATGGCTTATGGTACCGAAAGTATCCCCAAGGTATATAAGATTTTCGGCCCAGGCAACCAGTACGTGATGGCTGCCAAGCAACAAGTAAGCCTGCACGATGTGGCTATCGACATGCCGGCTGGTCCATCGGAAGTCTGTGTCATTGCTGACGAAACCGCCAATGCGGAGTTTGTGGCCGCCGACCTGCTCTCTCAGGCTGAACACGGTGTCGACTCACAGGTATTCCTGATTACAACCTCATACAAGGTCATCGACGATGTGCAAAAGGAAGTGAGTCGCCAACTCGATCTGCTCCCCCGCAAGGAGATTGCCCAGAAGACACTGGAAAACTCGCAGTTGGTGCTGGTAAGCAGTATCCGTGAGGCCATCGACCTCTCCAACGCCTACGCACCGGAACACCTGATTATCCAGACAGAAGACTACGAACAGGTGGCCCAGAAAGTCATCAATGCCGGAAGCGTATTCCTCGGGAAATATGCCTGCGAGAGTGCCGGCGACTATGCCAGCGGCACCAACCACACCCTACCGACCCACGGCTACGCCACCACTTACAGCGGTGTGAACCTTGACAGTTATTGCAGAAAGATCACCTTCCAGCATCTGACAGATGAAGGCATCCGCCATATCGGCCACGCCGTAGAACTGATGGCAGAGGCCGAACAACTCGATGCCCACAAAAACGCCATGACAGTAAGAATCAAATCCCTAGATTGATATGAAGCCCTTAGAAGAACTGACGAGAAAGAATATCTGGACCCTGGCTCCATATAGTTCTGCCCGCAACGAGTATGCCGGCAGGGAGGCACACGTATTCCTCGATGCTAACGAGAACCCCTATAATGCCCCCTACAACCGTTATCCCGATCCACTACAATTGGAATTGAAGGATGCCCTCTCGAAAGTAAAGGGGGTACCAGCGGAAAACATCTTCCTCGGCAACGGCAGCGACGAACCTATCGACCTCGTATATCGTTGTTTCTGCAATCCCAGAGAGGATAATGTCGTGGCCATCGAGCCCACTTACGGTATGTATAAAGTATGCGCCGATATCAATGATGTGGCGTATCGTCCTGTATTATTGGACGAAAACTTCCAGGTCACCGCCGACAGGATTCTTGCAGCCACCGACAAGAACACAAAACTTATCTGGCTCTGTTCACCTAACAACCCCACGGGTAACACCATCGTACGGGAGGAGATCGCAAAGGTGATCAATCAGTTTGAGGGTCTTGTCGTCGTTGATGAGGCATACAGCGACTTTTCTTCTCAAAAGACTTTCAGGTCAGAGGTTTTAATGCATCCCAACCTCATCGTACTCAACACGATGTCGAAGGCTTGGGGCTGTGCTGCCATCCGTCTCGGTATGGCATTCGCCTCGAAGGAAATCATTGCTATATTTAATAAGGTGAAATATCCCTATAACGTGAACCTGCTCACCCAACGACAGGCACTTGAAGCCCTGAAAGATCCTTTCGAGGTAGACAAATGGGTGAAGATCCTGTTGGAAGAACGTACCAGAATGATAGCGGCTTTCAAAGACCTGCCTATCTGCAAGAAGGTCTATCCTACGGAAGCCAACTTTTTCCTCGCCCAGATGACTGATGCCCCAAAGATCTATAACTATCTGGTTGACAAGGGCATCGTCGTGCGCAACCGTCATCGCGTGCAACTCTGCCAGAACTGTCTGCGCATCACCATCGGTACCAAGACGGAAAACGGAGAACTGATAGCAGCCCTCCGTCAATACACATAATCAGAAATCCCTCGCCGATTGGCGGGGGATTTCAGTTACTTCGCTTTCTTTGCCAGTTTCTCGGCTTTAATCTGAGCCTTCGTGGCATCGGCAGCAGCTTTCTGGGCTTTCTGTTGAAGTTTCAGGTCGCCAGGAGCGGCAGCAGATTTTTCGGCAGCCTTCTGGGCTTTCTCGGCAGCACGCTCGGCAGCCTTCTGGGCATTGTTAGCCTTCTTCACTGCATCATTGTGCTTCTTGATCTCCTTTTCTTTCTTCTTGGCTTCCTTTTCTTTCTTTTCGATAGCCTTCTGCTGCTTCTTGGCAGCCTTCTCAGCCTCTTTCTGTGCCTTAATGGCTTCCTGTTGAGCCTGCTGTTCAACAGGGTTAGTGATGACATCCTGTGCCTGAGCACTGAATACACTTGCGGTGATGGCCAATACCATCGTCAAAAACAATTTCTTCATAATTCTCTATTTACTTACGTTTAATAATGCTACAAAAGTACTAATAATATATGAAACGACCAAAAAATTAGCAAAAAAATGGGACTCCGCTGAGTCCCTAAATGTTAACCTTAAATCTAATACTATGAAAAACACATTGCAAAGATACGACTAATTCCGTTATTCTCCAAATATTTCGGCGAAAAATATCGACGAAATGCCATTATTTTGCATTGTTTAACAAAACCGCCCTATTTTCGTTGGCTATTTTAAGAAAGTATTAGGGCTTCGCCTTTTTTGACGAAGTCCTAACGCATATCAGATTATAATCGATCTTTTACTCCTCAACAGCGGCCTGTGCGGCGGCTAGCGAACACTGATTATCAATGACTTACGAAAGGACTGGTCAACATTTCGAATGCAAATCATACACGTTCTGCACGTTCTGCACGTTGATGACTCGTATTCTTCTGCAAAAATTGTCACTTACGTAATAAATTCTGTCTTCATCTAATCTAATCCAATCTTAATCTTTAGAGTTACTTTTATATTTGATCAACAATCTGGTCAACATATTGACATACCATTTTTACTATATTCGCATCACATACTTCAGATGGGATATAATCCCAAAAGCACACTCTGCAAACTTTGTTTGCAAAGTTAATGATTTCTTCTGACTTTACGTTCATTCTGCACGTTTTTCTTGCAGAATGTGTTTGTATTTAATATAAATTAAGGCATAAACCACATTCAGTTACCAATTTCTTGTTTCGATTAAAAGAAAAACGGATGGAATTCAATGCCGGAGGTTTAAGTTTAAGTTTAGATATGCTTATATATATAATAAGGTATAGTAAACTTGAAGCAGATGATTGAAGGTTTAGCCTTTAAGTTTAGAATTGCAAGTATCTATACATGAATAAACGTAAACCTAAACTTGCCCGAATAAAATAATTGAATGTTTCCCAGAACACATTTTTCTTTTTACTGAAGATGAACCGATTTATTCTCTCCCCTTCTCATTCCCCTTTCCTTTTGACTGAAAAACGTTTTCATGAAAAACATTTCATTTTGAGTTAACTTCTGTGGTATAAAAAGAGAACTCGCCTAAATGTAAGTTTTCTGCAAATCGACGGAGTTTTTCTAAATTTTCGCAAAACAACTATGAAAGTCATTTCGGCAGTAAATATTTTAATAACTGGATACAATTCGACAAACTCCATTATGTCCGAAGAGAGACACTTCGTTTCTCATTTT
>JAGCRH010000065.1 GCA_017964785.1 Prevotella sp. | reverse complement strand
CCGGAGGAGACAACGGTGGCGGCGGTGAAAACACCGGAGGCGGAGACCAGTAAGAATTGAAAAATTGAAAAATTGAAAATGAAAAAGAAAGGATTTATTGAGATTGCGGTGAAGGTGTTAGTAGCCGCGCTCACAGCCTTCCTGACGGCCATCACAACGACCAGTTGCATGGGCAGAGGCCCAGTCTTCTAGACGAAAAGCCCCCCGAAGGTACATCGACTTTCGGGGGGCATTCTTATGATGTTTCAATCCTGAAATCAAGAAACAACGATGGGCTTGTATTTCGGCACGAGGGTCTTCATGATGCACCAGCCGATGATATAGGCCACGGCACAGACAGAGAACACCACCATATAGGCGGCAGGCTTGCCTTCGAAGCCGAAGAACGTATAGGCACTGCCCTGACCGGCGGCCCAGTCGAAGAACTCACCAGACGAGAGGTTGATGGCATAGGAGGCAAGACCACCTGCCATCGTGCCGATACCCGTGATCGTACCGATGGTAGATTTGGGGAACATATCACCAATCGTAGAATAGAGGTTGGCACTCCAGGCCTGATGGCCCGCACCCAACAGACCAATCAAGATGGCGGGCCACCAGGCACTATAGGCACCGAGGGGCTGCGCAAGGAGTCCTAAGAGGGGGAAGCAGGCGAAGATGAGCATGGCACGCATACGACCTAAGTAGGGGTTCATGCCACGCTTCTCGACAAAATAGGTGGGCAGATAGCCGCCACCGATGGAGAGCACCGTCACGATGAGGTAGAGTGTGAAGATGAGCAGGATACCCATCGTGGAGTCGGAGGTATAACCGTACTGGTCGCTGAAATAGGCGGGTGCCCAGAACAGGAAGAACCACCACACACCATCCGTCATGAACTTACCCACGATAAACGACCAGGTCTGACGGAAGGTAAAGCACTTCCAGAAAGAGATTGTCTTCTCTTCCTTTATCTCCTTACGATCCTGCACCTCAGCGATGTCGCTGTCCTGTTCGATATAGTTCAACTCAGCCTGATTGACATGGTTGCTCTTGTGGGGCTTCTCATAGAACATCATCCACAAGCCCATCCAGATGAAACCCAGCACACCGATGATGATAAAGGCCATCTCCCAGCCCCAGGCACGTGCCAGCAGGGGGATGGTGGCTGGTGCAGCAAGGGCGCCCACAGAAGCACCGCTGTTGAAGATTGAGGTGGCGAAGGCACGGTCTTTCTTGGGGAAATACTCTGCCGTCACCTTGATGGCTGCAGGGAAGTTGCCTGCCTCACCCAGAGCCAGCACCATGCGGCACGAGAGGAACAGATACATCGACACGGTGGCGATGGCCACAGCGGCATCACCCGTCAGTTGACCGAGTTGGGCCACAGAGGTGTAACCCTCCCACTCCATCGCTGCCCAGCCGCAGCCGGCATGTAGACAGGCACCCAACGACCATACGAAGATGGCGATGAGGTAGCCCTTCTTGGTACCCATCCAGTCGATGAACTTACCAGCAAAGAGGTTGGCGATGGCATAGAACACGGAGAAATAGGCCGTGATCTTACCGTAGTTTGAGTCTGTCCAATGGAACTCGGGGGCGATAAAGTCCTTCCAGGTCAATGACAAGACCTGACGGTCCATGTAGTTAATGGTGGTTGCCAGGAAGAGCAACGCACAGATAACCCAACGGAAATTGGACATTTTGGTGGTTTGAATAGGTGTCATATCATTATGGATTATTGGTTTTTAATCGCAGCCTTCTTACGCAGGTCGTGGTCGAGGATGGCCTTACGCATACGCATCGACTTGGGCGTGACCTCCACGAGTTCGTCCTGCTTGATATATTCGAGACATTCCTCCAACGACATCACTGTCTTGGGGATGATACGGGCCTTCTCGTCAGTACCAGAGGCACGGACATTCGTGAGTTGCTTGGCCTTGCAGACATTCACCACCAGGTCGTTGTCGTGGACATGCTCGCCCACCACCTGTCCGGCATAGACATCCTCGCCCGGATCGATGAAGAATTTTCCTCTGTCCTGCAACTTATCGATGGCGTAGGCGAAGGCATTACCCGTATCCATCGAGATCATCGAACCGTTGACACGACGCTCGATCTCGCCCTTATAGGGCTGGTATTCCTTGAAGCGGTGGGCCATGATGGCCTCGCCCTGAGAGGCGGTCAGTACATTGGTGCGCAGACCGATGATACCACGTGAGGGGATATCGAACTCGATGTTCACCCGCTCACCCTGATTCTCCATCGACGTCATCTCACCCTTCCGACGCGTCACCATATCAATCATCTTCGAGGCAAATTCCTCAGGCACGTTGATGGTCAGTTCCTCGATGGGCTCGCATTTCTGTCCATTGATTTCCTTATAGATGACCTGCGGCTGTCCCACCTGCAACTCGTAACCCTCGCGACGCATCGTCTCGACAAGCACAGAGAGATGGAGCACGCCACGACCCGAGACAATCCACTTATCCGTAGAGTCCTCGAAAGGCTCCACGTGCAGGGCGAGGTTTTTTTCTAATTCCTTCTCCAAACGGTCGTTGATATGGCGCGAGGTCACGAACTTTCCCTCCTTACCGAAGAAAGGCGAGTCGTTGATGGTGAAGAGCATCGACATCGTGGGCTCATCGATGGCGATGGGAGCCAAGGGCTCAGGATTCTCCAAGTCGCAGAGGGTGTCGCCAATCTCGAATTTCTCCAGTCCGATGACGGCACAGATGTCGCCACAGTCCACAGAGTCAGTACGCACATGACCCATCCCCTCGAAAGTATGGAGTTCCTTGATCTTCGTCTTCTCCATCGAACCGTCACGGTGGGCAATCGTCACCTGCATACCGTCTTTCAAATGACCGCGATGCACACGCCCCACTGCGATACGACCTTGATAACTCGAATAGTCGAGACTCGTGATCAGCATCTGGGGCGTACCCTCAATCTGCTGGGGTGCAGGGATGACTTCGATGATCTTATCTAATAAATAGGTAATGTTGTCAGTCGGTTTGTTGAAGTCCTCACTCATCCAACCGTTTTTGGCAGAGCCATAGACCACAGGGAAGTCCAATTGATCCTCAGTGGCATTGAGCGAGAACATCAGGTCGAACACCATCTCATAGACCTCTTCCGGACGACAGTTTGGCTTGTCCACCTTGTTAACTACCACGATGGGTTTCAAGCCTATCTGGAGCGCCTTCTGCAACACGAAACGCGTCTGTGGCATCGGACCCTCGAAGGCATCGACGAGCAACAGACAACCGTCCGCCATATTGAGCACACGCTCCACCTCACCTCCGAAGTCGGAGTGTCCCGGGGTGTCGATGATATTGATCTTAACGCCTTT
>JAGCRH010000064.1 GCA_017964785.1 Prevotella sp. | reverse complement strand
TGCATACCAATACCGTCGATGGGCACGCCAGCGTCCTTCATCTTCTTCACCATGTTATAGATGCGCTCACGCTTGCCCTCGTCTACGCAACTGTAGTCATTGTAGAACAACAGCGTATTGGGGTCGGCCTCACGGGCAAACTGGAATGCCTTGGCAATGAACTCGTCACCACAGAGTTGGAAGTGACGGCTCTGACGATAAGGACTGGGTTCCTGACCCGGACGTCCGAAACCGAAGCGAGGACCGAACTGGTTGTCGTCAGCCATGGCCTCATTCACCACATCCCAGGCATAAACCACGTCCTTGTAGCGGTTAACCACCGTATGGATGTGCTCGCGCAGACGCTGATAAAACACCTCTTTCGTGACGGGCTTGCCTTTCTTGTCGGTAAACATCCAGTCAGCAAACTGTGAATGCCAGCACAGACAGTGACCACGCATCTTGATACCGTTCTGACGGCAGAAGTTGGCAATCTTATCAGCACGCTCAAAGTTCCACACACCTTCCTTCGGATGAATCTCACCGGGCTTCCAGTCGTTCTCGGCAGTCACACTGTTGAACTGCTTGATGACGAGAGCCTTCTGGGCATCGTCACTTACATTGCGCTGGTTCAGTGCTACACCAATGGTAAAATATCCCTTGTAGGCATCCTTCAGGCCGACATTCTCTCTGGGGTCAACCTGACGCCACTGGGCAAATACGGACGTGCTACCCATGATGGTCAGAATCAGTCCGAAAAATAATTTCTTCATCATCTTTATTTCCTTTTTACTTATTTCTTTACTTGAACAGGCTCAGTGCCATCTGACGAAGTGCGCGGCGCCAGGTCAGGAACTCATGGGCTGTGCCCTCAGAAATATGACTCTCAGCATTAAAGCCGGCAGCCTTCAGAGTCTCCACAGCCGACTTAATACGGTCGGGACCTTCCTTAGAACCACAACTCAGGAAGATATACTTCACTTGCTTTTTGTCCTTGATCTCCTCTGGAGTATAGACACCGCCGCTGAGCAGACCATAGTAATTGAACAGTTCTGGACGAGCCAGCGTAATGGAATGAGTCTCCATACCACCCATCGACAGACCGGCCATCGCACGGCTCTCCTTCTTGGCAATGGTGCGGAAGTTAGCGTCGACATAAGGTATGAGTTCATCGCAGAGCACCTTCTCGAAGTTCTGGGCAGCAGCCCCACGACCGCCACCACCAAAGCCCATCTCATTGGTCATACCGTAGGTACATACCACGATGAACGGCTTAATCTTACCCTCGGCAATCAGATTGTCCATGATGAGGTTAGCGTGACCCTGGGTCATCCAGGCGGTCTCATCCTCACCCCAGCCATGCTGCAGGTAGAGCACAGGATAACTGGTCTTGGCATCCTTGTCGTATGTCGGCGGTGTATAGACGAATGCACGACGGCACGTCTGGGTGCTCTCACTCCAGAAGAGAATCTGCGACACCTTTCCGTGAGGCACATTCTTCATAGCGTAGAAGTCCTTGTCCTTAGCAGGAATCTCGATACCGCTCTCCCAACGGGTAGAACCGTAGAAGTTGCCAGTGCCGGGATCGTTGAACGTACCACCATCAACGGTGATGTGATAGTAGTGAAAACCTTCGTCCATTGGACCGGCTGTGGTGCCAACCCATGAACCATCGTAAGTCTTCTTCAACTGGGTACCACCCTGGCCTCCCAGACCGAGACCTACATTCACTGCCTGAGCATCGGGAGCCTCAATACGGAAACGGGCATAACCCTGAGAGTTCACCTGCGGATACTGCTGGCCAGGCTGGTTCAGTTCAGAAGGAACGAAGTCCTCCTTGATACCAGGCTGCTCAGGGAAGGCACGGCTGGCATCAAACGGAGCGCGCTGCTGTCCGAAGCCACCAAAACCACCGGGGCCTCCCTGACCACGACGACGACCCTGACCAGGACCACCCTGTCCAAAGCCACCTTGTCCAGGACCGCCCTGACCAAAACCGCCCTGCGGACGAGGCTGACGGGCCGGACGCTTCGGCATATCCCATGCAGGATCTTTCATCTCTTTGATAAAGGTATAAGCCAACTTCGGCTTGTACTCTGTATCCCAAGGCAGAGGATAGTTGTTCTGTCCGAGCCAAGAGTCACGGTCACCCAGGTTCCAGAAGGTCACACAGTCAACGACATCCTTATGCTTGCGGAACACACGGAACACACGGGCATACTGGTCGGCCAAGTGCTGCTTCACAGAGTCTGTGATGTTGGCACCTTCACGACTGAACTGCAACTGTCCACCCATCTCCTCGTTGACACGGATGTCAAGTTCTGTAACATGGATGTGCTTCACGATCTTCTTGTAAAGAGTGATGGCATCATCAACTTCTTTCTCTAAAGGACCGTAGATATTGTAGTGACCCTGCATACCGATACCGTCAATGGGCACACCATTGTCCTTCATCTTCTTCACCATGTTGTAGATACGCTGGCTCTTCACGGGATCGCACTCATTGTAGTCATTGTAGAAAAGCAGGGCCTTCGGGTCAGCCTCACGGGCAAACTGGAAAGCCTTGGCAATGAACTCGTCGCCGCAGAGTCTGTACATCACCGACTGGCGATAGGGATCCTCAGCGTTCTTATCGTCGGTCATGGCCTCGTTGACTACGTCCCAACAATACACCACGTCCTTATAGCGGCTGACAACAGCCTGGATGTGATTCTTCATACGCTGATAGAACACTTCCTTGGTGGGATTGTCACTGGTCATCCAACGACCAATCTGAGAATGCCACATCAGACAGTGTCCGCGCAGTTTGATACCATTCTGGCGGGCAAAATTAGCGATACGGTCGGCATTCTCCCAATTGAACTGGCCTTCCTGAGGCTCTGTGGGCTCTGGTTTCATGTCGTTCTCAGCCGTCATGCTGTTGAACTCTTTCTTAATCAGAGCAATTTGGTCAGGATTAGATACATTACGCTGGTTCACTGCGACACCAATCATGAAGTAGTCCTTATAGACATCCTTCAGACCCTGTGCCATGGCGGTAGTGCTCATCGCGATGAGCATCATACCCAGAATCGTTTTTTTAATCATAATCATTTTCGTTTGTTGTTATTTGAATAGATGAGGAATAAACTCGTGGAGTCCACGACGCCAGGTCAGGAACTCATGGGCGGTGCCTGGCGACTCTTTGCCTTCCACCTTGATACCCATTTCCTGTAAGCCCTTCACGATGTCGCCGCTCTTGATGAAGTCCTCAGAACCCCAGTTCATATACATGTAGTGGATCTTCTTGTTGAACTCATCGGCATTGGTAAATACGCCATTGTAAGCCGTCTTCAAGTCTAGTCCGAAGATAGCACCGCTGAAAGTGCCGAGCCATGCGAACTTGTCCATATTGTTGAACACAATATCGAATGTCTGGTGTCCACCCCAAGACAATCCTGCCATAGCACGGTTGTCGCGATCGGTCTTCGTACGGAAATTGGCATCGATATAAGGAATAAGGTCGTTGAGCAGAACGGGATAGAACGAAGCACCGTAGTCGCCCATACCCTGACCACGACCCATCGGGGCCTTGATGTCACCACTCTCCATGACCACGATCATCGGCACAGCCTCACCCTTGGCAATGGCATTGTCCATGATGTGCTGCATCTTTCCCTGAAGAGTCCAACTAGTCTCGCCCTCACCCATACCATGCTGCAGGTAGAGCACGGGATAACGCTTCTTGAAGCCTTGCTTCTGATCGTACTCAGCAGGGGTATATACCATTGTATGACGCCACTTGTTCTGCTCGTTACTCCAATAGTAGATGCTGCGGACAGAGCCTGCGGGTACACCCTGCTGCGGACGGTAATAGTCGCCCTCAGGTCCCTCGGGCACTTCCAGACCACCGGCCTCACGGTTGGTGCCGAAGAAGGTCTCAGAGGCAGGATCGATGAAGCGAACACCGTCGATACTCATGAAATAATAGTGGAAACCTACGGGCAGGGGATCCGTCACAGCCATGAAGTTACCCTGACCATCGGGCTCCATATCGTATTTCTTGTCGCAGATGTCTACGATGACTTTCTTGGCCTGAGGCGCATTGATGCGGAAATAGGCACGACGCTGAGGATCCACTTTCGGGAACTCATTGCCAGGAATGGTGTTCTCACCAGTAACGGCATCAGCAGGCACATTAATCTTCTTGATAGCCACAGGCAGATTGGCCGGACGCTTGGGCTCGAAACCGAGGTGACGGGCCACAGCCTCGCCATAACGGCAACCTAACTCACGGTAACCGGCAGCATCGAAGTGCAGACGGTCAGGACCGTTGGTACAGCCATCGGACGAGATGACCTGTGAGGTATGGATAGTCTGGGGCAGTTCGTCAATCTGCTTCTTACATCCGATGCAGACACCCTTACCATCGGCCTGAACGATGTTACCTACATAGAGGTTCACCTCCTCAGGTTTCAGTTGAAGGTCACCACAGAGGTTCTCATACACCTCTTTCACCATACCAGCCCACTTCGGGTCGCCGGTATTGGTCTCACCTTGGTGCATCAGGATACCCTTGATGACACCGTCCTTCTGGGCCTTCTTGGCCAGTGTGACCAGACGCTCATAAGGATTATTATCATAGGCAGCCAACATACCCTTCATCCAACCGGGAGCCTTCTTGTTCACGTAATCGGGGATGCTGTCGGGGAGGAAGCCCTTGATGTCGATACCACCGATAGCCACGTGGATAACACCGATCTTGATGTTCTCGGGCAACGAGGCCACAAGGGTACGACCGAACCAGTCGGCGGGGGTCAGACCCGTGTTAGGACGACACAGGGGAGCCGAAGCCTCACACCACTCGCCCATCTTACGCTCCGGGCGACCGTTGGCGGCAGGAAAATCCACGGCAGGCATCAACAGGAAGCGCGGACCGGGACTGGCCAGGTCGGCTGCCTCGGGACGGGCATTACCCTCCATGTTAGACTGTCCAAAACAAAGGAAAATGTAAAAGTTAGGGTCAGCGGGCTGAGCAACTTCCTCAGTCTTGGCCTTTTTTGTGGCAGCCTTCTTTTTCTGGGCTGCCAACGTGCAAGGCAGGGCCAACAAAATGGCCGCAAAGAGCACGGTTTTAAATCTTGATTGAATCATATTGATGGTTGTTAAAAAAATAGTACGTACCTTTTCGGTGCAAAGGTACGTACTTTTCGCCAAAACGACATTTGCAAGTGTTTCAGATGCTTTGTCGTATGTTACATTTGATATATATCACCCTACAATCACCACACCACCGTTGCAGGGAATGGTAATCACAACCTGTTGCTTTTTATTCTGTTTCAGTGTCTTCACGCTGCCATTCAGTTGGGCATCATCGCTGTAAATAGTTATTTCGGCACCCTTGTCGAACATCGGCAGGGTGATGGTCTGCTTCAACGGCTCGTTTTCAGCATTGATGCCCACCACATACCATTTGTCGCCACAGCGACGGGCCATAATGACATACTTACCGGGATAACCGTCGATGAACTTCACCTCGTCCCAGGTCGTGGGTACCTGTTTCATAAAGTCGATGGCCCAGGCAGGGGCATCAGTCAGGTTGTTGGGAGCCATGGCGAAGTGCTGCACGGCGCTCTGGAAGAGCACGGCAGTAGCCAAGGCATAGACATCGGAGGTCTTGCGGACCGTACCACGCTTGTTGTCGGCACTATAATACTTGTTGAGGGTGGAACCGCCAAAGTCCATCGAACCGACGGTGTTGCGGATGAACGGATGGGTACAGCCATTATGGGCCTCCGCATCACAGGCACCCTGTCCGAAATGCAAGTTTTCTGAGGCAAGCACAGCCTCCGAAGCGGCATAGTTGGGATACATACGTTCCCAACCGCGCGGCAGCGTACAACCGTGGAAGATACAGAGTAGTCCGAAGTCGTTGGCATCGGCGAGGATATCCTCATAGAGTTGCATCGTCGGTTGCTTGTCGCCACCGAAGAAGTCCACCTTGATACCACGGATGCCATTGTCGTGCATCCATTTCATCTCCTCACGACGGATACGGGCGTTATCCATTTTTCCTATCGGTGTCTGGGGAGCATCGTTCCACTTACCGTTGGAGTTGTACCAGAGGAAGAGGCCCACACCCTTGGTCTTGCCATAGCGAGCCAGTTCGGCAATCTTCTCGTAGCCGATCTGCTTGTCCCAGAAAGCATCAATGAGTACACTCTGGTAGCCCATAGCGGCAGAGAAGTCGATATAACGTTTCTGCTCGTCGAAGTTACAACTATTGTCCATGCCGATGATCCAACTCCACGAGCCTCTGCCATAGATATACTCCTGCGAGGCCTTGTACTTGGGCTGCACCAGGTCGAAAGGCACGGTGGTCTCCACAATATTTGCCAGCGGGCCTACGGTGATCGTGCGCCAAGGGGTCTCCCCGGGCAATGACATCGCAGGCGTCACAGAACCCACGCCATTGAGTTCACCAGGTTGAGGGAAACCAATGCGATAGTTGGCGCCACCCTCGTTCAACAGGCGACAGCCAACATAGTTGCCGTCGGTACCTGTCTCACTGATAAGAACCCATCCCGACGGTGTCTTGAACAGACACGGGAAGGTATAGCCCTCACCCCAACCGTTCTTACCCATCGCATCATCGAGGGAATAAGAGGTCTCATAACTGGGAGAGGTACGTGCGAAACCGCCCATCGGCTTCGACTGCGGACAGAGGAAGGTGGTGGTTCCCTCGGGCATCACGAAACCGCTGGCCTCACTCTGTACCACACAGACACGGTTGTCGCGCTTCGGATATATCTTATAACGGAACGCCACATCGCGGTTGCTCACGCGGAAGGTGATATCCATCACAGGCTGGTTGTTTTGCAGATAGGTGGCCACACCCTCGTTGGCCTGATAACTCACCTGACGCTGTTTGATGTTATTCAGGGTGTAGGTCTCGCTGACAGGCATCGACCCAAAGCCCTCCTTCAAGGTCAGTCCCTGGGTGTAGTCGCCGATATTCGTCACCACACCGAGGGCGGAACGGTTCAGCATCGCCTGTCCCTCATAACTAACGCTGTAACACGGTTTCCCGTCCTGCAAGTCCAGCGTGACCTGTATCTTCCCATCGGGACTTGAAATGGTCTGGGCTTTTGCCCCTATCGTCAGGCACAGCAGTGCCAGACAGCATATCATCGTCTTCTTCATATTTTACTTAATCTTTTGATAACAGAACTCATCGACATCCACAAAACCACCCTTCTTCTTCGTGGTGTAATTGAAGATACCAAACTTGGTGCCCATGAAGAAACGGCGCCAGTCAAAATTGAGACGGTAGTCCTTCGTACCAATCTGGTTCCATGTCTCTCCATCCATGCTGTAGTAGAAATTGGCACAGTCGGCACCCCCCATCCGACGGCCACCCTGTCCGGGACGGAAATCGGCATCGATGCGCAGCCAGATCTTCTTGGCCTTGGAATAGAGTTTGGTGAGGGCGACACCTTCGACCATCTTCTGATCAACCTTCGTCACTTCCTTGTTGCGCTCAGACAGTTGTACTGACAGTTCATCCATTTCCAGGAAAAAGTTCTTGCCTGTACGTTTGATGAAGAGACCGCCCGTATCACTGTTGAAGGCCACGAAGCCGGCACAGTCGCCGTCCTTCATGTTCGAGTAGTCCATCACGATATAGGCACTACACTGCGGGCCTTCCATGCGCTGTGTCAGCGTATTGGGAGCAAGGTAGATATTTTCCACCACGCGGTTGGTCTTCAGACGGAGGAAACCGGGCTTCTCCATCAGACTCCAAGCCTCATCGATGGGATTGTGGTTCCACTGCCATTGCAGACCGAGTTTCGCGTCGGAGAAGTCATCACTCTTCACGATAGATGCCTCAGGCTCCCCGCTCACGAACGGACGCACCTCATCGGGCACCTTACCGTTTTCGTCGCCCAGCATCGGCCAACCATTGATCCAGCGACAGGGCATCACGGTGAGCACACGACCCACACCACCACGGTCCTGGAAGATGATACCGTACCAGTCGCCAGAGGGGGAATCGACAATCGTTCCCTGTGCCTCATAGGAGAAGCCGCCAAACTCACTCTCTAAGATCACCTGTTTCTCGTAGGGACCGTGAATATCGTCGGCCCGGTAACACACCTCACGACGGTGTCTGCCAGCGGCATAGACATGGGAGATCATCAAAAGATAGTACTTGCCGTTGTGCTTAATCACACGACTGCCCTCCAAGAGTCCGGTCTCATCGGCCTCCTTCTGGAAGATGCGCTGATGGGTTCCTTCAATAACATCGGAGAGGTCGGGTTTCAGTTCCATCAACTCGCCCGTACCATATATTACATATACGCGACCGTCGTCATCGAAGAACAGCGAACAGTCATGGAAATGACGCATACGGGAAACAATCTTCCACGGGCCTTCGGCCTTTTCTGCCGAGAAGATATAGGTATCACCCATCGCACCCTGCTCGTTGGGAGCCAACAGCGCATAAAACTTCCCGTTGTGATATTTCAGGGAGGTAGCCCACTGGCCGCGTCCGTAGACCGTGCCTTGCAGCAGGTCGTATTTCGGCGAGTCAGTCAGTTTGTCGAAAATATAACCCACCGTCTCCCAGTTCTTCAAGTCTTTCGACTTCATGATGGGCGCACCCGGCATCAGGTGCATGGTGGTGGACACAAGATAGAAGGTGTCGCCGACGCGGATGACATCGGGATCAGGTACATCAGCCCATAACATGGGGTTCTGGATCTTCTCCGTGTGGAGCGTTGCATAGTCGTCTGCCATCACTCTTGCAGCAGGCAGGAGCAACAGGGCTGTCAACAGCACATTTGATAAGACTTTTCTCATTTCAATTGGTTTTAAGTTTGATTTGTGTGCGCAAAGGTACGAAATAATCGGGACATAAGCAAATACTTCTTCACTTTTTTTCGCAACATTGCAATTTTACTTTTTCCCTTTTGGAAGGTCATATAAGTAATGACAGACGACAATCAGATCATCTCACTGATCAGGGAGAACGCGGAACGGGGCTTCCGACTACTGATGGCGAAGTACAAGGAGCCCGTCTATTGGCACATCCGCCGACTGGTGGTCGGCCATGCTGACGCGCAGGACGCGACACAGGAGACCTTCGTGCGGATATTTCGTTCTTTCAGCCAGTACAGCGGCGAGGGCACGTTCAAGTCCTGGATCTTCCGCATCGCCACCAACGAGGCCCTGCGCCTCTTGGGACGGAGCCAAGGCAAGACCACCCTGACGCTCGACGAGACGGCCCCGGCCATCCTCACGATGAAGGCCGATGACTATTTCGACTACGGCGATGTGGAGGCCGTGAAACTGCAAAAGGCCATCCTCGCCCTGCCTGCCAAACAGCAACTGGCGTTCAACCTGAGATACTACGACGATCTGTCGTACAAGGAGATATCAGCCGTCATCGGCTCTACGGAAACATCCGCCAAGGCCAACTACCACTTTGCGAAAGAAAAGATTATCAAGTATATGAACTCAAACGAGATATAGCGTATGGAACAGAACTATGATTTCAACAGCGTGGGCAAGAAGATGCCCTACACCGTGCCCGACGGTTTCTTCGACCAGTTGGAGGAGCAGGTGATGAACGAGGTGAAAGCCGAACCCGCCAAGGAAAAGAAGCCCATGAAAGCCGTTCGTATCGCCATCCGTACCCTGCTGGCGGTAGCCGCCTGCGTCGCCTTGTTCCTGGTCGTCAAGAAGGCTCTGCCACAGGGCGATGACACCATCACCGACGACTTCACGAGTGTGGAACTGGCATTCAACAACCTCAGCACGGAAGACCAGGACTACCTGTTGGAGGTCTATCAGGAAGAGGCAGAATTGATATATGACAACGACTTAAATGAATGGAAAAATGAAGAAAGTATTTAGTATCCTGCTGACAGCCATCATGATGGTTGCGTTCAGCACCGCTGCAACAGCACAAGAGAACAAAGCACAGCAGCAGAACAAGAAACAGCGTATGAGCCGTGAGCAGATGGCAGAGATGCAGGCCAAGCACATCTCCCGCCAACTGGCCCTCGACGATGCTACCAGCCAGAAGTTCATCGAGACCTTCGGCGCCTATCAGAAGGAAGTGTGGGCCCTCCGCCCACAGGGAAAGCAGCACGGAAAGAAGCATTCTGAGATGACTGATGCCGAAGTGGAGAAATCCATCAAAGACCAGTTCGACCACAGTCAGAAGATTCTTACGCTGCGTCAAGAGTACTACAAAAAGTACAGCAAATTCCTGACGCCGAAGCAGATCCAGCGCGTCTACGAACTGGAAAAGCAGTCGATGAACCGTCTCTCGAAACGAGGCAGGGGCAATACCGCAGGCAGACCCAACGCCCCCTACAGACCCCAAGCAGGTCGTCCCAACGGTCCCGGCAAGGGCAAGCACAATGGCAAGTTCCAAAGGAAACCCCAAACCCAAGAGGAAAAGAAATAAGTGATAATTAATGATAGATTAAAGTTAGTAGTTATTTCAAATCCCCCGTCGTCGCTTCATGCTTCGGCGGGGGATTACTTTTTATTTGTTCCTTTGTTTCTCCGTCTCTTCGCGCTTGGCCTTGTAGAAGCGGTCAACGAAGTCGATCTTCTCGCGGTTGGGTCGCACGATGAGCGAAGCACCATTGCTGAACTGCATTGTGGTGGGCTTTGAATCATCAAACGACGGCCAATAAGGCAAACCGGCCCCATTAGGATTACCCGTCTTGGCAAAGTTCACCCAGTACTGTTGGATGATCTCTGCCACAGCCGACTCAGCGGGATATTTGTCGGGCTGTGTCAGGAACTCCCCATTCAGATAGAGGATATCATCGGCATGAGCCACCCCCTTACGACGCTTGTCCTGTGAGAAACTGCGCGTGGAGGGCTGGGCGAGGAAGGCAGCGTAGGCAGGACTCTTACCCGTCTTACTTTGCAGACTCACCCAGACGTATGAAGGCCAAGCAAAACCCACATCACGGAAGGCATCACCATTACCATGCCAAGCCTCATCGTCGGTATTGCCGGGATAGACCTTCAAAGCCTCATCGGCAAAGTCGCCGAAAATCTGACGCGCCTGTTTCTGGTAGTTCTCTGCCTTGATATTTCCTGGCGAGAAGAGGGCACCCTCGTCGCTGTTGGTCATCACAATCACAGGTACATCATTATACTCGCCCCGCTCGTAGAGACGGTACTGGTCGTCGGTAATCACATAGCCATCGACACAGGGCCAGAAACCGGCGAAGCCCACATTCCCGTCACAGAGCGACATTGCATCCATCTGGCGCAGTTCTTTCAGTGACTTCTTCTTCAAATGTTTCTGGAAGGCGAGACCCTGTTGTTCAGCCCCCTTCTGCGAGGCATCCAAACCCAACGAACGAGGTTGGTCACTCCACGGGGCAAACGAGCCACCGCTCTGACTGATACAAGCACGGAAGAGTCCCTTTGCCAAAGGTGAGCCACAGAGCAGACTACAACTGATGGCACCGGCACTCTCACCGAAGATTGTTACCTTCGAGGGGTCGCCACCAAAGTTGGCAATGTTACGCTGTACCCATTGGAGGGCATAGATCTGGTCGAGCAGGCCGTAGTTGCCAGAGTGTCCCTGAGGGTCCTCCTTCGTCAGTTCGGGATGGGCCATGAAACCGAGGGCTCCCGTCCGGTACTCCACACTCACGATGACTACCCCACGCAAAGCAAGGTATCTCCACAGGTCACCGCCATAGTGCTCCGTCTGGAAACCGCCTCCATGGATCCACACCATCACCGGCAGGCGGTCGGCAGTGGAAGTGGCAGGCGTAGCAATACCGAGGTAGAGACAGTCCTCACTCATCATGTCTGCCGTACGTCCCTGACGAGTTGGCTGTGGTGGCCAAGGTCCGAACTTATCGCATTTGAGTACACCCTCCCACGCCTTGGCAGGCTGCGGGGCACGCCAACGCAGGTTGCCTACTGGCGGGGCGGCGTATGGGATGGCCTTGTAAACGGCCAACGGCCCGTCGGCAACACCTTCCAGTTCACCTGTCTCAACACAGGTACGGAGCAGGGACTTCGGTTGGGCAGGAGAGATCTTCAAGATAAAGCCGCCACGGGGCTGACAGATCATCTGCGAGGGGAGACGGTTGGAGGTAGAGAGATCCCAGCCGCCACCAACGGGGTCGGCAAAGGTTTCCACCCGCCAGTCCTCAGCGCCAAGGAACGAGAGGTCGAACTTCAAGGTCTGCACCTCGTCGCGCCCGTTGATGCCAGCCACATACCAAGCATTCCCACTGCGTCGGGCGATAACGGCTCGTTCTCCGGGATAGCCATCCAACAGACGGGTCTCGTCCCAGACATTCGGCAGGGTGGAGAGGAAATCCTGTACCTCTCTGGGCTGGGCCAGGAAACTCTCGGGCCTATCAGCCAAATGTTGCAAACCACTCTCGAAAAGTACCGTCAAGGCGAGTTCGTGGGCATTCGATGTGATGTGCGGATGCTGCGAGTCGCTGAAAGCACAGGGTGTATAGTCCATCGGCCCGATGACATTACGGGTAAAGGGTAGCGTGGCATTATGCGATGCAGCCTGTTTGGTGAATGTCGGCACATTGTTGTACCACTCGGCTCCATAGACACCCTCGGTGGAGAGCAGGTTCGGATAGGTGCGCTGCCAACCACGGGGCACGGTGGCACCGTGGAAGTTCACCAACAGATGATGCCTGGCGGCACACTCCATCAGTTCGATACAGTAGTCCATATTCATCTGGTTGTCACCAGAGAAGAAGTCAATCTTCACACCAGCCACCCCAATCTGCTCGCACCAGGCAAACTCCTTCTCACGATCCTCAGGCTTGTTCAGACGGTACTTGGGTGTTGGAGCACCATCCACCCAACCCACAGAAGAGTTGTACCAGATCATCGGCTGGATGCCCTGCGACTTGGCGTAGTTGACAGCATCCTCGACGGTCTTGCCATCTTTCATCGTGTCCCACTCGGCATCAATCAGCACATAGGGGAGATGGAGGGCGACAGCCAGATCCACATATTTCTTGATGATGTTGTAGTCGTTGCTGCCGTGGTTGTAGGCCCAATAGACCCACGACACCACACCCGGACAGATCCAACTGGTATCCTCGAGTTTACAAGGCTCAGACACATCCGTCACAAGGGTGGAAGCCACTACATCAGCCAGACTGCCGATGAGGGCCATTCGCCAAGGACTGTGCCAACTGCCTGACACCTTCACCTCGTTCTGGTCAGGGGTCACACGATAGAGTTCCCCGTCGTTGTAGAGGCACGAAGCACTCTGCTGGCGCTCGATATTCGCCTCGGAGAGCAGGGCAAACACACCATTAACCGGTTCGATAAGGGCCGGATAACCCCAACGGATATTCCAGCCGTCGTCCGACTTGAACGTACCGCTGAAACTGCGCACAGGCTGGGTCTTATAGGATGTGGTCAGGGGGAAGAAACCCTCGTAGGCATCTGTCCACTGCTGTATCCAACGCTTCGTACCTTCGGGGATGCGGTAGGTGGTCTGCTCCTTCGGGAGGGCAGCATTCTTCAATCCCGACAGTTCGTAACGGAAGGCGAGTCCGTCGTTATAGAGACGCACCACCAGACGGACATTCTTTCCCAAAGCAGCCTGATAGACATTGGCCTCGTTGGTGCAGTGCAGACGTTTGCCAGCCAACATCTGATAGTCGTCCTTCACCGTACCGGCTGGTTTCAGTTTCAGTGCCGTCTGACTGCCTTCATAACCCACGGCAGGAATGTCGAGCACCTGTTGGTTGTCATAGCATACCACCAGTCCCTTGCCCTTCGTCTCTACCGTCAGTTTCCCATTCGGCGACGCCACACGCTGTGCCGCTGCCGCCATCACCAACCCGATCAGGGCGATGCCTAAAACGATTCTTTTCATCTATGCTTACTTTTTTAATCTTTCCGTCAGTTCTTTCTTGTGAGACACCCGCACGAAGACGGGGATAAACTCCTTGAACACCTTTGTGGTGACGGTTTGTCCACCCTCAAAATGCTCAGCCGTATGCACCTCTTCCCATCCGCCCTCGCTCTTGGGGAGATAGGTCTTCCATTCCGTGACACCCGGTTCGGTGATCGGACTGACGAGCAGCGCAGGGCCGAACATATACTCGTACTTTTGTTTCAAGGCTTCGGAGTCATTGGCAAAGTCGAATACTAGCGGACGCATCAGGGTGTAACCCTCCGTGGAGACACGCTTGGCGCACTTCTCAATATAGGGCCGCAACATCTCACGCTCCTGCAGACTCAACTTAAACAGCCGCTCGGCCTCCTTACCATAGTTCCACGGTTCGGTATTGCTCATATAGCCGTGCACACGCATCAGGGGCAGATAGACACTGGTCTGTATCCAACGCAACATCCGTTCGATATAATCCTGATTGTTGTACTGGTCTCCGGGACGGAAGAAACCACCTGCATCGTAGGTCCACCAGGGGATGCCTGCCGCCTGTACACCAAGGCCAGCGGTAATCTGCCGACGGAACGTCTCCCAGTCGTTACCCACGTCACCGCTCCACAGGGCGGAGCCATAACGCTGGATACCCGGGAAGCCGCAACGGGTGAGGATCATCGGTTCCTTGCCCGCCTTGACGAGACCCTCATAAACGGTCTTATTCACCAACAAGGGATAGACATTCCGTACCAGTTCCCCGGCCCAGCGTCCGTTATTCACACGGCGACCCACCAAGTCATCATTCTCCGGTTCCGTTGCATCCTGCCACCAGGCATCAATGCCGAGGGGCACCAACCTCTCGTTGAAATTCTTCCAATAGGCCGCTGCCGCCTCAGGATTGAAGAAGTCTATCCAGTCGGTCTCTGGGATATAGTAGTTATCCTGCAACATCTGGCGACCCACCACGGAGTTCTTGTCAATCTTCGACCAGACACTGACCATCAGACGGATATCCATCTTGTGCAGACTGTCCGTCAAGGCTTTGGGATCGGGGTAGTACTGTTCATCAAACTGCATCGAGTTCCAGCCATATTTGCCCCAGTACTGCCAGTCCTGTACGATCAGGCTGATGGGCATCTCTTCCTTACGGAAGCGGTTGGCGGTCTGCAAGATCTCGTCAGAGGAATGGAACCGTTCACGACAATGGATATAACCCAAGGCCCATGTCGGCATGGGAGGGCACTCGCCTGTCAGGTAGCGATAGGAGGCAATGATCTCGTCGGGAGTACCGACAAACACGGTATAGTCGACGGCATTGGCAATCGGTGAACGGAACACCGTCTCATTGTTCACTTTCTTATAATAGACTACGGGTTTGTCACCTCGTGAGAGTTCTGCCGTCAACTGATGCTTTCCTGCCGTCAGATGCACGATGGCCGAAGCCGTAGGCGGCAACCACGTATTCTGTATCTCAATGACTGTCTTCCCGTCAATGAGGAGATTGTGTCGGCGTGCCATTTTCTGGCCTACG
>JAGCRH010000063.1 GCA_017964785.1 Prevotella sp. | reverse complement strand
CTTCCCTGCCTCCGTGACCTACGTGGACTTAGGTTCGGCGAACATCATGGCGGGCAAGGCTGACGGTGCGGAAAATGTTATCCGAGTGAAGGCTACCAAGCGATGGTTCAAGGGCGAGACGAACATGAGCGTCATCACGGAGGACGGCAGTTTCTATGCTTTCAACGTGAAGTACGCCAAGGAGCCGGATAAACTGAACATCGAGATGAAGGACTTCATCCATGACGGTTCGGCAGTCAATCGCCCCAATAATTCGATGGATATTTATCTGAAGGAACTCGGCTCAGAGAGTCCCGTACTGGTGCGACTTGTGATGAAGAGCATCTGGAAGCAGAACGAGCGAATAGTAAAACACATCGGAAGCAAAGGCTTTGGGATTCGCTTCTTGCTGAAGGGCATCTATACGCACAACGGGCTGCTTTACTTCCACACAGAGATCAAGAACTCCAGCAATGTACCGTTCGACGTGGACTATGTGACATGGAAGATAGTTGATAAGAAGGTGGTGAAGCGCACGGCCATTCAGGAGCAGGTGATCCAGCCCCTGCGCACACAGAACTTCGTGCTGAACGTATCGGGCAACTCATCAGAGCGCACGGTGTGGACGATGGATAAGTTTACGCTGCCCGATGACAAGTGTCTGGTGGTGGAACTGGCAGAGAAGAACGGCGGGCGTAATCAGCAGTTCGTCATTGAGAACTCGGACCTGGTACGTGCAAAACTGATTTCAGAACTTAAAGTGAAGTAGAAGATGAAGAAACTATTGATGATTGGAGTGCTTGCCCTGACTATGGGGCAAGCCTCCGCACAGCGATGTTTGCCCAAGATGCAGGGCATTGAGGTTAGCGGTGCTTTCGTGGACGGCAAGCCGTTGAGTGCAGCATTCAGTGGCGGCGTGGCGCTTTCCACCTACACGAAGAACGGCAGCAAGTGGGTGTTCGGCGGCGAGTATCTGCAGCGTGAATACGACTACGACGAGGACACGGTCATCCCCGTCGTTCAGTTCACGGCAGAGGGCGGCTACTATCAGAAGCTGCTCACGGATGCCAGCAAGACCCTGTTTGTCTATGGTGGTGCTTCTGCCTTGGCAGGTTATGAGACAGTGAACTGGGGCAAGACGCTGCTGCCTGACGGTGCCACACTACAGGACAGGAATGCCTTTATCTATGGTGGAGCAGTGACGCTTAACATTGAGGTATATCTCACAGATCGTCTGGCTCTGATGGGTAATGTGCGTGAGCGATGCCTGTGGGGCAACGACACTGGTCATTTCCATACGCAGTACGGCGTGGGGCTGAAAATGATTATCAACTGACTGGCGATGACGATAGAGGAAATACGCGACATGCCCATCACGGACTTCATGCACCGACTCGGCTGCAAGTCAACGAAGAAGCGGGGCAAGGAAGTGTGGTTCCATGCGCCTTACCGTTCGGACAGCACGCCGTCGTTCTGCGTGAATACGGAGAAGAACATCTTTAATGACTTCGGGGCGGGTGTAGGCGGCGACATTTTTACGCTGGCGGGAATGATGATCAACTCCAACGACTTCATGGCACAGGCGAGGTACATCGGCGAGGTGACGAACAATCCGATAGAACGGTCAGAGCCTCCAAAATATGAGCCAGAGCCAGCGGTGCCTCAGTTCACGGACGTGGAGGTAAAACCGTTGGGACATCCGGCACTGCTGGCTTACCTTCGGGAGAGGGGCATTCCCTCGGACATCGCATCGGCAAACTGCGTGGAGATTCACTACAGGCTGCACGACAAGAACTATTTTGCCGTGGGCTTCCCAAACGAGGACGGTGGCTATGAGATTCGCAACAGGTTCTTCAAGGGCAGCATCCCGCCAAAGGCAGTGTCGCTCATCAGGCACGGCTCGGCTACGGTCAACGTCTATGAGGGATTCATTGATTATCTCTCAGGCTTGACGTTGGGATATGGTAGGACGGAGGACAATCTTGTATTGAACTCTGTAGCCAACAAGGAAAAGGCGTACAAGCATTTAGACAATTATGAACTGATAAAATGCTGGCTCGACAATGACGATGCCGGAAAGAAATGCCTCGCTGCCCTGCAAAAACGATACGGTGACAGAGTGAAGGACTTCTCCGTCGTTTTCCGTCCCTGCAAGGACGTGAACGAATACCTGCAAAAGCAATTAACGAACAAACAACAAACAAAATCGAAACTGAAATTATGAAGAAATTATTGAAGAAAGTGATGATGTGCGCCACGATGATGGCCGCACTGGTTGGTTTTACTTCTTGCGAGGATGACCTGGACATTCAGACCAACTACCCGTTTGAGGTGGAGGTGATGCCTGTGCCGACGAAGGTGCTGCGTGGGCAGACGGTGGAAATCCGTTGCCACTTGGCGAAGGAGGGCGACTACAAGAATACGCTCTACACCATCCGTTGGTTCCTCTACGATGGTACGGGTTCGCTGAGGATGGAGAACGGCACGATCCTCCAGCCCAACGACCGCTACCTGCTGGAAAACGAGACCTTCCGGCTCTATTACACTTCAGCCAGTACCGATGCGCACAAGTTCATCGTGGTCGTTGAGGATAGCAACGGCAACAGCCAGACGCTGACGTTCAACTTCAACAACGAGAACAAAAAGGATGAAAAGGATGAGGATTAGGCTGCTGTCGCTCCTGTGCCTATGCACGGTGGGGATGGCAAGGGCGACACCCAATAAACTGCCATACACGGAAAAGCAATTTGAAATGGCCGTCGCCTGTATCAAGCACTTCGAGGGCTGGCACACGACCAAGAACTATCCGTATATCGGCTATGGCCACCAACTTCAGAAAGGTGAACGGTACTCAGCACGGACGATGACCAGAAAACAGGGTGACTTACTGCTCCGTCTCGACCTGATGCGAAACTTATATCTGTTCCGTGGCTACGGCAAGGATGCGCTGTTGCTCTCGGTACTGGCCTACAACGTCGGGCCATACGCCATCCTCGGCACCTCCAAGCGTCCCAAGAGCCGACTGCTGCGGAAGATAGAGCGTGGTGACAGGAACATCTACAATGACTACATCGCCTTCTGCCGATGGCATGGCAGACCTGTGAAGTCCATCAAGTTCCGTAGGCAAGTGGAGTTTGACCTGTTCTTTGTGAAGTAAATAAATGGAGGCAAATGGAAGATTGAATTTTCTGTTTGCCTCCATTTTTCGTTGCTCGTAACAACCTTTTTTGGTTGTAAACCCAAAATACAACCCTTTTTGGTTGTAATAGGCAAAAACAACCGAAAAAGGTTGTTGTATTCCATTTTTTTTCGTAATTTTGCACCCGAAGTCACTAAATATGTTACGAAATATGGAGATTAAGGCAATAATTACAGGCGATATAGTCCGTTCGGAGCAGATTTCTTTAGACAAGCGAGACTTGTTGATTAAAGTCTTGCGCGATATTGTTGAAGACCTACAGAAGATAAGCCCTATGAAGATGGAGATGTTTCGTGGGGACAGCTTTCAGATTGTCGTAGAATGTCCTGAAGCATCATTGAAAATTGCGTCAATGATACGGGCAGGGTTGAAATCGTATTCCCCGACAGACGCGAAGGAAGTGTGGGATGCACGAATATCAATAGGAATAGGAACGACAGACTATCAGGGTGACAGTATTGTAACATCTGACGGTGAGGCATTCAAGTTATCGGGAAGAGGACTTGATGCGATGGAAAAGAACAGGCTTGCAGTCAGTACCTGTTGGCATGATGTGAATGAGGAATTGGATGCAGGTCTTGCATTTGCTGATGACCTCATTACTGGCTGGAGTGTCAATCAGGCGAAGGTAAT
>JAGCRH010000062.1 GCA_017964785.1 Prevotella sp. | reverse complement strand
CGGTATGACCGCTGGTCTGCCCTGCACGCTCGAGAGCCTCGTCGGCGAGAACGGTGCTATCTGGGGTCTCAGCAGCTTCGGCTTCTCGGCTCCGTACAAGGTCCTGGACGAGAAACTCGGATACACCGGACAGAATGTTTATGAGCAAGTGAAAGCTCTGCTCAACGCTTAACAGTATTCTGAAATGGAAGTAAAGACTATAGGCATAGCCAGCGACCATGCTGGCTATGCTTTGAAACAGTTTGTGAAGAAGTACCTCGACGAGAAGGGCTACGAGTATAAAGACTACGGCACCTATACCGAGGACTCTTGCGACTACTCAGACTTCGGCCACGCTTTGGCTGAGGGCATCGAACAGGGTGAGGTCTTCCCCGGTATCGCCATCTGCGGTTCAGGCGAGGGCATCAACATGACGCTGAACAAGCACCAGAGCATCCGTGCAGGTCTCTGCTGGATACCTGAGATTGCACACCTGATCCGTCAGCACAACAATGCCAACGTGCTGGTGATGCCCGGACGCTTCATCAACGAGGATACGGCTCGTGCCATCATGGACGAATACTTCGCCACCGAGTTCGAAGGCGGACGCCATCAGAAGAGAATTGATAAGATCCCATGCAAATAAAAAATCCCGGCAGCCGCCGGGATTTTTCAATTTATGGAAAAGTTCCTCACCCACTCTTTCAGGAGTTCAACGGCATCCGCATGTTCCGGATAATAGCGGAGCATCACGGTGACCTGCCGCAGCGTATCGCTGTCGATGACCTTCCCGTAGTACTCCCACTTGTCGTCGGTACCCTGATGAATACTGTAATCGTCGCCAACTTCTATAAGTTCGGCACCCATACCCATCATCATCTGCCCCGAACTGCGCATCATGCCGCTCAGGGAGTCAACCATCACGGAAACCGACACATCATCCATCATAAACAATTCCTGCAAGCCCACCTCGTCTGGCAGATCCTGATGCACGAGGAAAGAGGGATAGTTGATGTCGAAGCCTAGACGGTCGCTGTGATAAAGCATCATCGTGTACTCGCCCATCCGGATAGCAACACTATCGGCACTGGACAGGTCTGACGTATAGGCACGGGGCTGCTGCTGACCTCCAAGACAACTACTGACAAGAAGCAGCACGCAGACGACAACTGCCGCGAGGGATAATTTGTTCTGTTTCATACGCAATTTTGCTCTTTTTCTGCTGCAAAGATACAAAAAAGAGGGAAATAAGACATCAAATTTCATAATTTTCGAAAAAAAATCGGGAAATATTTCGGTAATAGACTGAAAATTAGTAACTTTGCAGTCCAAAATCGAAGATTTATAGGTTTACACATTATTAATATATATAGAAAGATAGAAAAATGACAAAGGCTGAGATCATCAAAAACATTACAGAGGAGACCGGCATTCCATACAAGGATGTTGCCGCTAGTGTAGAGGGATTTATGGAAGAAATCCGCAATAGTCTGGCAGAAAACAAGGAAAACGTCTATCTGCGCGGATTCGGTACATTCACCGTGAAGCATCGCGCTGCCAAGACTGCTCGTAACATCTCCAAGAACACGACAATGGTCATCGAGGCACACGACTTCCCCGCATTCAAGCCCTCGAAGAGTTTCGTATCGAGAATGAAGTAATAATAGTTTAAATAGTTTATAGTTATGCCAAACGGAAAGAAAAAGAAGGGCCACAAGATGGCTACTCACAAGCGTAAGAAGAGACTGCGCAAGAATCGCCATAAGAGCAAGTAAGCGAGGCGATTGCACGCAGCAAAAAGAATGAAAGGAGTGTGCCAGCAAATCCGAGAAGGATTGCGACACACCCTTTTTGAGTTATTAACCCCGTCAAGAAAAAAGTAACGACAAATGACAAGCGAAGTAATCATCGATGTGCAACCGAAGGACATCTCCATTGCCCTGCTCGAAGACAAGACGCTGGTGGAATACCAGAAGGAGCAGCGCACGGCCTCGTTCTCCGTGGGCAACATCTACGTGGCAAAGGTGAAGAAACTGATGCCCGGACTGAATGCCTGTTTTGTCGACGTCGGCGCAGAACGCGTGGCATTCCTGCACTATCTTGACCTGGGCTCTCAATTCTGCTCCTACGAAAAATACCTGAAACAGGTAGCGAGCGACCGTAAGAAACTCTATCCCATCCAGAAAGCCACCATCCAACCCATCCTGAAAAAAGACGGCAGCATTGCCAACACGTTGAAGGTAGGTCAGGAAGTGCTGGTGCAGATTGTGAAGGAACCCATCAACACCAAAGGTCCCCGACTGACGTGCGAACTCAGTTTTGCAGGACGCTATCTGGTACTGATGCCCTTCGAGGATAGTGTTTCCGTATCGACAAAAATCAAGAAAGGCGAGGAACGAAGCCGCCTGAAACAACTCATCCAGAGCATCAAGCCCAAGAATTTCGGCGTCATCGTACGTACGGTGGCAGAAGGCAAACGCGCTGCCGAACTTGATGCCGAGTTGAAAATCCTGCTGAAACGCTGGGAAGACACCATCACCAAAGTACAGAAGACCACAGAGCGTCCGCAACTGTGCTTTGAGGAACAGAGTCGGGCCGTCGCATTGCTGCGCGACCTGTTCAATCCCACCTACGACGGCATTCACATCAACGACGAGGACATGTATCACCAAGTGAGCGACTACGTCGGACTGATTGCCCCGGAGAAGAAGGACATCGTGAAACTCTACAATGGCACGGTGCCTATCTTCGACAACTTCAACGTCACCAAGCAACTCAAGTCAGGATTCGGCAAGACCGTCAACTACAAGCATGGCGCCTACCTCATCATCGAGCACACAGAGGCGATGCACGTGGTGGATGTGAACAGCGGTACCCGCGTAAAGAAAGACAACGGACAAGAGGCCAATGCCTTGGAGACCAACCTCGGTGCTGCCGACGAACTGGCACGCCAACTGAGACTACGTGATATGGGAGGAATCATCGTAGTGGACTTCGTGGATATGAATTTGGCAGAGGACCGTCAGATGCTTTACGAACGGATGTGCAAGAACATGCAGAAAGACCGCGCCAAGCACAACATCCTGCCACTCTCGAAGTTCGGTCTGATGCAAATCACCCGTCAGAGGGTGCGCCCCGCCATGGATGTCAATGTCGAAGAGGACTGTCCCACCTGTCACGGATCTGGAAAGATCAAGTCCAGCATCCTGTTCACAGATCAGTTAGAGAGCAAGATTGACCGCCTGGTCAACAATATTGGAATCCGCAAGTTCTACCTGCACGTACACCCCTACGTCGCTGCCTACATCAACAAGGGCGCTATCAGCCTGAAAATGAAGTGGCAGATGAGGTACGGCTTAGGCGTGCACATTGTGCCGTCGCAGAAACTGGCTTTCCTGCAATATGAGTTCTATGATGCAGACCGCCAGTTCATCGACATGCAGGAAGAGATTGAGACAACCTGAAAAAGGTAAAAAAAGAAAGTGAAACTATGCTGCTATTGAAGGTTCTGTTTTGGATTTGTTTGTTCATCGTGTTCTATACCTATTTGGGTTATGGAATGCTGTTGTGGCTCATCATCCGCATCAAACGGCTCGTCAAGGGGAGGCCCACGCCTACCCCGATGCCAACAGATGACGAACTGCCCACGATGACACTCATGATCTGCGCCTACAACGAACAGGACATCGTGGCAGAGAAAATGCAGAACACCCGCGCCCTGGACTATCCCAAGGATAAGTTCAGGGTGATGTGGGTGACTGACGGCAGCAACGACCGTACCAACGAACTGTTGGCTGCCTACCCTGAGGTTGACATCGTGTACAGTCCGGAACGGCGCGGCAAGACCGCAGCCCTGAAACACGGACTGCGCGAGATCAAGACCCAGTATGTGGCCTTTACCGATGCCAACACCATGATCAACAGCGGTGCCATGAAGGAGATTGCCCGTCTGTTCATGGACAAGACCGTAGGTTGCGTCAGCGGCGAGAAACGCGTCGCAGCCCGCAAAGCCGGTGAGATGGCTGCCGAGGGCGAAGGTCTCTACTGGCGCTATGAGAGTACGCTAAAAAAGTGGGACAGCGAACTCTATTCCACGATGGGAGCCGCCGGTGAACTCTACGCCATGGATCCCGCACTCTGTCGCGATGTACCCGACAATGCCCTGCTCGACGACTTTATGATGTCGATGTATGTCGTCGACGAGGGCCATCGCATTGCCTATGCCCCTGATGCCTACGCCTTAGAATACGGTTCTGCCGACATCCATGAGGAGTCGAAGCGTAAGCGCCGTATCGCTGCAGGCGGTCTACAAAGCATCTGGTGGCTCCGTAAGATGCTGAACCCCTTCCGTCAGCCGTTGGTGGCCTTCCAGTATATCAGCCACCGTGTGCTGCGTTGGAGTGTCACACCGATAGCGATGGTGCTGTTGCTGATCATCAACGCCGTGCTCGTTGCTATGGGGGCAGGCTGTTTCTTTACCGTTGTGCTCATCCTGCAACTGCTTTTTTACCTTGCCGCCCTATTGGGTTACATCCTGAGCGAGCACGGACACCGCAACAAACTGCTCTATACTGCTTACTACTTCGTCTTTATGAACCTGAATGTATTCCGCGGGATGGCTTATCTGAAAAGCCATAGCCACAGCGGCGCATGGGAAAAAGCAAAAAGAAGTTGAAAAAAACTTCAATTTCTTTGTATTTCTAATTTTTTTTCTTACTTTTGTACCCAAATAGGCTAATTAAAACCTTTTGTATCGAAGGAAAGAGCATCAAAAAGCCAATGGAAAGAAGTGAGAAAGAGATACTGCTGCAAAAATTTGCCGAAGTAAACAGAAGGCTGAAACTGGCAACAGAGCAACTCGAAATTGCAAACAAGAAACTCAAAGAGTACGAAGAGAAGGCGCAGAAGGCTGAGAAAGCCAGCCAGATGAAGACTCTCTTCCTGGCCAACATGAGCCATGAGATCCGTACTCCCTTGAATGCCATCGAGGGTTTCTCACGTGTCCTTGTGGAAACCGACTCCGAACAGGAGCGCATGAAATATTTCCAGATCATTGAGAGCAACAACCAGCGACTGGGCAGTCTCGTCAATGAGATCCTCGACCTCTCACGCGTGGAATCGGGAGATATCGCCGTCAAGAAGGATATGACGGATCTCAACCAACTGTGCGAGGGCATCAACCCGATCTTCAAGTTCCGTTGCCCTGACAGCGTGAAACTGGAATGGGACAAGCCTATTTTGTCGGCGATGATGAAGACCGACGCCAACCGCCTCACACAGGTGTTCTCCAACCTCATCAGCAACGCCTTGAAACATACTCCCAGCGGCAGGATCACCTACGGCTACCGCCTCATCGACGAGATGCAGAACATCGAGTTCTTCGTGTCAGATACCGGTTCGGGTATCGCCCCTGAGATGCTGGAACATATCTTCGACACCTATGTATCTGGCGATGCAGAGAAGAACCAGGGTTTCGGTCTCGGACTGGCGCTCTGTAAGATCATCATCGAGAAACTGGGCGGTACCATCCGCGTCGACTCCGCCGTGGGCAAGGGCAGCACCTTCACCTTCGTCCTGCCCTTCGAGGGTACTGTGGGCGGCATCAGTCCGGAGAGCACCACCACCTCTAACAACGTACGCACCATCCGCGTCAGCGAGCGTCCGGTACAGAATATGAAGACCATCCTCGTGGCAGAAGACGAGGACAGCAACTACGAACTGGTGAAGATTGTGCTCCAGAAGCGCTATCGCCTCCTCCGTGCCCACAACGGCATCGAAGCCGTACAGATGAACGAGGACGAGCATCCCGACATGATCCTGATGGACATCCGTATGCCAGGCATGAACGGACTCGATGCCACCCGCATCATCAAGGAAGTGTCGCACAGCACCCCCGTCGTCGCCCTCAGCGCCTACGCCTTCGACGAGAATATCCGTGAGGCCAAGGCCGCCGGCTGCGATGAGTTCATGTCAAAGCCCTTCCGCGTAGAGAACCTCATCGAGATGGTTA
The DNA here is from genome assembly GCA_017964785.1 of Prevotella sp. GTDB lineage: Bacteria > Bacteroidota > Bacteroidia > Bacteroidales > Bacteroidaceae > Prevotella. Next base: position 65,848 of record JAGCRH010000062.1, on the reverse strand, counting down.
GAAAATACGTCGACTAAAAACAACAATCAATATGGGTAAACTTGCAGTACAGAAGTATTTCTCGTTCATGATCCTCATCATCACCGCCCTGATGATGATTTTCACATTTGTAGGACTGTTCGGCGGCAATGTCAATCCCGCCGGTAACACGGCGCGTTCGCTCCTGGTCTATGCCCTACCCGCACTTATCATCGGCAATGCCGTCCTGTTGCTCTACTGGCTCATCATGCGCCGCTGGCACTGGGCCCTCATGCCGTTCATCACCCTGCTCTGTTGCATCCCCTATATCGGCACACTCTATCAGTTCGGTGAATCCGACGAGGCCGTCGAGAAGCAGCCCGGTCTGAAAATCGCCTCCTACAACGTGGCTCTGTTCGGACGTGAGGCATCAGGCTTCATGGCACAGGACATCCTCTCCGAGATGAAGAAGCAGAAGGTGGATATCTGCTGCTTCCAGGAGTATTCCGACCACAGCGGCGACAAGAAGAACTCCGACTCCTACAAGGAATATTTCCCCTATATGATCATGGGACAGAACGATATGGTGATTTACAGCCGCTACCCCGTCGTCCGTTCGAAGAACATCCCCTTCGAGATGACCAACAACAGTGCCATGTGGGTAGAGGTGAAAGTGGAGGATCAGGTCATCCGCGTCTATAACGCCCATCTGGAGACCACCGGTATCAACGGCACCATGCATCGCGCCGCCAAGACACAGGTCAAGACTGGCGTGGAGATGGAGAGCAACCGTTTGCTCCGTGCCCTCTACGGCAACTACACCATCGGTATGATGGCTCGTGCGGGTCAGGCCAATGTGCTGGCGATGGATATGCGTGAGTCGGAAGTGCCCATCATCGTCTGCGGCGACTTCAACGATGTGCCCTACTCCTATGTCTACAACACGATGCTGGGCGACAAGGTCGACGGCTTCAAGGAGTGCGGTAGCGGTTATATGTACACCTTCCGCGGGGGCAAGAAGAACGTACGTATCGACTACATCTTCCACGACAAGGTGTTCAAGGGCATGAACTACTACAAGAAGGAACTCACCTACTCCGACCACTATCCCATCTTCATGAAACTTGACATCAGCAAACCCAAAACCGAGGAATAAAAACAAATCCTGACCGTTTGGTCAGGATTTATTGTTTATACGATTTTGAAGCGAACTCTGAACGAGCGTTCTTTCTCGTCCCAGTTGGTGCCGAGCATCTCGAAGCGTCCTATCTGCGACGTGCTTCTCACGTGCTTGCCGATACACGGACACACGTCGTAGTCGCCGATGCGCACCAGCCGTATCGTGTCCGAGGCATCGTCCGGCAGCCGGTCTGTCGATATCTCTTCCGGCAGTTCGTCACGCGTCACAAACTCATACGTCACGGGCAGGTCTTCCTCTATCAGTTCGTTCATCCGCCGCTCTATCTCCTTCTCCTCCTGTCGCGTCGGCTTCTGGTCCAGATAGAAACTCATCTTACTTTTCTTCCGTTCCACGTGGGCATTATAACTCCGCTCGCAGCCGAAGATGCGTATCATCGTCTGGTTCAGCAGATGCTCCGCCGTATGCGCAGGCGGAAACTCATCCTTGTTGTGGTCGTTTAAAACGTAATCCTGTCCCATTTTTATGCTTTGAATTTGAGGATGAGCGCGCCGGAGGGCGGTAGCGTCAGGGCGACGGCTCCATCGCGAAGAAGCGGGAGTTTCTGCTTTGCATCGGTGAGCAGGTCAAAAGCCTGGGCGGTCTTTTCCTTCAGTTTCAAGTAGTCGAAGGCGTGGGCGGGAATGGTCACGTTGACCGTCCGTTCGAACTCGTCGAAGTTGGTGACAACGAGGAGGGCATCGGCTTTATAGGAACGCAAAAAAGCGTACTGCCGTTGCAGGTGGCCGTTGACATACATGAGGTCGAAGGACACGCCCTCGGTGACGGCCTGCTCGGTGCTGGCAATCGTCATCACCTTATTATATATATGATACAGGCGTTTCTCCCCGGCAGTGAGTTTGCGCTGGGCGGCACGCACGAGGGTGTCGATGCTCCAATAGTCGAAGATAGTGGTACGGCCGTCGTTGCCGCTGAATCCCTCCTTGTCCATGCCCGGCTCGCCGTACTCCTGTCCGGCATAAATCATCAGCGGATTCTGCTGCAACAGGGCTGAGACCACCAGGGCGGGGATGCCCTTCACGGCGTCGCCGGCGAAGAACGTGCTGGCGATGCGCTGCTCGTCGTGGTTTTCGAGGAAGTAGAGCATGTGGTCGCGGATGTCGTCGGTGGCCTGCCAGGCGCCAGTGATGGCGTGGGTGGACTGATGGCCGCGGACAACGGCGCGGAGCGTGTCGTACATACCCACCTTGTCGTAGAGGTAGTCGAAGCCCGCCGCGAGGTAGTTGCGGTACTCGGCGGGATTATACACCTCGCCGATGAAGACCGTGTCGGGATAGGCGAACTTCACCTTGTCGGTGGCCCACTGCCAGAAGGCGGCAGGCACCATCTCCGCCATGTCGCAGCGGAAGCCGTCGATGCCCTTCTCCGCCCAGAACAACAGGATGTCGGTCATCTTGCTCCACGTGTCGGGGATGGGCTGGAAATGGCCCACACCACCGGCATAGTAGTCGACACCGTAGTTCAGTTTGACGGTCTCATACCAGTCGTTCATGCCAGGGGCATTGTGGAAGCAGTCGTTACCAGTGGCCTTGGCGGGCTCCTCGATATAAGGCTCCGGCTCTCCGTGGTAGAGGTCGAAATAGGGCGCAAAGCGCTGACCCGGGCAGTAATAGAAGTTGTTGTGCTGCGGGTCGAAGCCCATCTGGGGGTTGTCGTCTTCGCCGAGGTCCTTCACGCCGTCGGGCTTGCAGACGGAGTGGTACTGACGCGCCACGTGGTTGGGCACAAAGTCGATGATGACTTTCATGCCTGCCTTGTGGGTGCGCGCCACGAGGGCCTCGAACTCCTGCATGCGCTGAGCGACATCAACAGCCAGGTCGGGGTCGATGTCGTAGTAGTCGGTGATGGCGTAAGGCGAGCCTGCCCTACCCTTCACCACGGCAGGATGCTGACGGGGGATGCCGAAAGCCGAATAGTCGGTCATCGTAGCGTGGCGGATGATACCAGTGTACCAGATATGGCTCACGCCCATCTCCCTGATCTTTTTCAGGGTGCTGGGCGTGAAGTCGTTCAGTTTTCCGCAACCGTTTTCCTCTATGGTTCCATTCTCCTTACGAGTCGTGTTCCTATTCCCATAGAGCCGCGTGAAAACCTGATAGAGGACGAGTTTACTCAATGCCATGAGCAGAAACCTCTTTATTGATCTTGGCAATCATGCCTTGGAGGGCCTTACCGGGGCCGCACTCGGTGAAGTCGTCGGCACCGTCGGCAATCATATTCTGCACACTCTGCGTCCAACGGACACTGCTGGTGAGTTGCGCGATGAGGTTGGCCTTAATCTCGGCGGGATCAGTATGCGGCTTGGCATCCACATTCTGGTAGACGGGGCACTTGGGCGCCTTGATCTCCGTCTGCTCGATGGCAGCCTGGAGTTCGTCCTTGGCGGGCTGCATCAGCGGGGAGTGGAAGGCACCACCCACCTTCAACGGCAGGGCGCGCTTGGCACCAGCAGCCTTCAACTGCTCACAGGCCTCGTTGATGGCGTCGATATCACCGGAGATGACGAGTTGTCCCGGGCAGTTGTAGTTGGCGGGAACCACCACACCCTTACCCATTTTGCTCACCTCGGCGCATACCTCCTCGACCTTCTCGTCGGGCAGGGCGATGATGGCAGCCATCGTGGAAGGCTGGGCCTCGCAGGCCTTCTGCATCGCCATCGCACGGGCATAGACGAGTTTCAAGCCATCCTCGAAACTCAGGGCACCGGCAGCCGTGAGGGCTGAGAACTCACCGAGCGAGTGACCGGCAGTCATCTTCGGGTCGAAAGCGTCGCCCATGCAGAGGGCGGAGATGACGCTGTGGAGGAAGACGGCAGGCTGTGTCACCTTCGTCTGACGAAGTTCCTCGTCGGTTCCCTCAAACATGATGTCAGTGATACGGTAGCCGAGAATATCGTTGGCTTTCTCGAAAAGTTCCTTTGCCAGTGGGTTGTTATCGTAAAGATCTTTACCCATTCCTGTAAACTGTGCTCCCTGTCCGGGAAATACAAATGCTTTCATTGTCTTTTTACCTTTTTATGTTAAATCGGGTGCAAAATTACTGCTTTTTTTAGACAAATGAACAAAAGAAACAAAAAAATATATGTTCTTGTGTACTTATATCTAAAAAAAGATGTACTTTTGCAGATGAGAAAGAGAAAAGTTATCTGGAAATGAAGTTAATTGTCATTACCAAACCAACATTTTTCGTAGAGGAAGACAAGATTCTTGTCAACCTTTTCGAGGAAGGGATGGACGACCTGCACCTCTGCAAACCCGGTTCGTCGCCGATGTACTCCGAGCGTCTGCTGACACTGTTGGGCGACGACCTGGCAAGCAAGATCACCGTGCACCATCACTTCTACCTAAAAGAGGAATACAAACTGCGGGGCATCCACATCGATGATGCCCGCACGGAGCCGCCCACAGGCTATAAAGGGAACATCACCCGCACCTGTCACGCCGTGAGTGAACTGCAAGAGGCCAAGAAGCACTCGAACTACGTGTTTCTGCAGTCCATCTTCGACAGTCAGACGGTGGAAAGCGAGAAGCAGTCGTTTACGGCAGAGGAACTGAAAGAGGCCTCGCGCCAGGGACTCATCGACAGGAAGGTGTTCGCCTTAGGCGGCATGAACATCGACAACATCAAGTATGCCAAGGACCTGGGCTTCGGCGGTGTGGTGATCTGCGGCGACCTGTGGAACCGCTTCGACATCCACAACGAACTGGACTACAAGGAACTGCTGCTGCACTTCGAGCGGCTGCGCAAAGCATTAGAATAGTCTACAGGTAATCATAAAGTTCAAAATTCAAAGTTCAAAGATAGATGAATACTAATTCGTATATGGTTTTTTCCGGTACTGCCACCAAGTACCTTGCAGAGAAAATCTGCCTCAGTCTGGGTTGCCCGTTAGGACAGTTGCAGATCACCAAGTTCTCGGATGGAGAGTTTGCCGTCAGTTATGAGGAGAGCATTCGCGGACGCGACATCTTCCTTGTGCAGAGCACTTTCCCCAATTCTGACAACCTGATGGAACTGCTGCTGATGATCGATGCCGCCAAGCGGGCCTCGGCACGGACCATCAATGCCGTCATCCCCTACTTTGGCTGGGCCCGACAGGACCGTAAGGACAAACCGCGTGTGAGCATCGGGGCCAAACTCATTGCCGACCTGCTGAGTGTGGCTGGTGTGAACCGCGTCATCACGATGGACCTGCACGCAGACCAGATACAGGGCTTCTTCGACGTGCCCGTAGACCATCTCTACGGTTCGAGCGTCATCCTACCCTACCTGCAAAGCCTGAACCTCGAAGACCTGGTGATTGCCTCGCCGGACGTGGGCGGCTCGAAGCGTGCCAACACCTACGCCAAATTCCTCGGCTGTCCGCTGGTGCTCTGCAACAAGACCCGTGCACGGGCCAATGTGGTGGCTACCATGCAGATCATCGGTGACGTGGCAGGCAAGAACGTGGTGATTGTCGACGATATGGTGGATACAGCCGGCACCATCACCAAGGCTGCCGACCTGATGAAGGCATCGGGTGCCAAGACCGTACGTGCCTGTGCCTCGCACTGTGTGATGTCGGGGCCTGCCAGTGAACGGGTGCAGGAGTCAGCCCTCGAAGAGATTGTCTTCACCGACTCCATCCCCTACGCCCAGCGGTGCGCCAAGGTGAAGCAACTGTCTGTAGCAGAGACCTTCGCAGAAGCCATCCGTCGTGTCATCAATAACCAGAGCATCAGTGACCTCTACCTCATCTAAACTGGCTGCTGCCGTAGTGGGACTGATGGTGATGGCGGGCTGCCAGAATGCGCAGGTGAAGCAGGCGCGGGAATGGAAGGCACTGAACGACACCATCGCCGAGTGCTCGAAGAAAATCTCGAACCTGGTAGGTGTCATCCAACAGAGTCCACACACCACCGAGGAAACGCAAAAAGCCCTGATGCACGACATCGACAGCATAGAGCGGCGGATGAAAGAGGCTATCCAGAACTGCGCCGAGCGCAACAAGGACAACGACTTAGGAAAGTATATCCGCGAAAACTATCAAGTGGAATAAAAAAAGAAATCCCCCATCCGGTGAAGGACGGGGGATTAACTTTTTTATGAATTACCCTGCGTAAGGCAACTCCAGCCACTTCACGTAGCAGAAGTCCATACGGTGGGGCAGATCCTTGTTCTTCGGGTACATACGGACAGCACTCTTGTACTGACCAGCCTGCTTCGGCGAGTGGACAGCCTCGAAGGTGTAGTTGTTGCCATCCTGCTTCACCATCTTCAAAGGCTCGACAGAGAAGACATGATCCTCACCATTGGCATCGGTGGCGATATTCACCTTCTCCAAGGCTACGGCATCGTCGAGACCCTGCTCGTTGATGACATAACGCAGGGTGTACTCTTCTCCAGTCAGATGTAAGCCGTTGGCAGGAGCCGTTGACTCGGCACTGACCACGCTGATGGCATCCCAACGCTCGGCAACAGCCTCTTTCCACTGTGCAATATCCTTGGCCAGACGGTTGTCGTCCTTGGCAAGTTGCTTGAAGCGCTTGGCCTGCTTCTCGTAGAACTTGGAATAGTAGTCGTCGAGTTGGCGCTTCATCGTGTAGTGCGGCGCAATCTGGGCGATGGAGTTCTTGATGACCTTGATCCAGCCCTTAGAGATGCCTGTCTTCTTATCCGTATTATAATAAAGAGGTACGATCTCGTTCTCCAACAGGTTGTAGATGGTAGCGGCATCAAGTTGATCCTGATAGCCTTGGTTCTGGTAGGTACGCTTCTCGGTGAGTGCCCAACCGGCACCCTCACGATAGCCTTCCAGCCACCAGCCATCCTTCACGGAGAGGTTGACGACACCGTTCATCTCAGCCTTCTCACCAGAGGTACCGGAAGCCTCGAGAGGACGGGTCGGCGTGTTCATCCAGATGTCTACACCCGACACGAGGCGACGGGCCAGCAGGAAGTCGTAGTCCTCCAAGAAGATGACCTTACCTTGGAACTGAGGCATTTGGCTGATTTCAAAAATTCTCTTAATAAGGCCCTGACCTGCACCATCGGCGGGGTGAGCCTTACCGGCAAAGAGGAACACCACAGGACGCTCGGGATTATTGACAATCTTTTCGAGACGCTCCAAGTCGGTGAACAGCAGGTGAGCACGCTTATAAGTAGCGAAGCGGCGGCAGAAGCCGATGACCAGTGAATTGGGGTTCAAGCGTTCCACCAACTTCACCACACGCTGAGGATCACCCTGGTTCTTCAACCATGTCTCCTGCAACTGGATGGCGATATAATCAAAGAGTTTAGCCTTCAAAGCCTTACGGGTGGCCCAGATCTCCTCATCGGGACAGTCGTAGATGCCGTGCCAGATATCCTCGTTCGACTGGTCGCCCAGGAACTTCGGGTCGAAGTACTTCGCATAGACCTTCAACCACTCAGCAGCGCACCAGGTGGGGAAATGGACACCATTGGTCACATAGCCCACATGGTTCTCCTCAGGATAGTAGCCGTTCCAGATGGGAGCGAACATCTTCTGGGAGACCCATCCGTGGAGCATCGACACACCGTTGACCTCCTGACAGGTGTTGCAGGCGAAGGTAGACATACAGAACTTCTCGCCCTTATCGTCTGGATTGGTACGACCCATGCCGATGAACTCGTCCCAAGAGATACCGAGTTTTTGGGGATAGCCACCCATGTACTTGCCGAAGAGGCCCTCCTCGAAGTAGTCGTGACCTGCGGGCACTGGGGTGTGCACGGTATAGAGCCCGCTGGCACGAACCAGTTCCAGAGCCTGGTTGAAGGTCAGTCCGTCTTCCTCGATATAGTCGCACAGGCGCTGCAGGTTGCAGAGGGCAGCATGACCCTCGTTGCAATGGTAGATATCCTTCTTGATGCCGAGTTTCTTCAACAGCAGCATACCACCGATACCGAGCAGAATCTCCTGTTTCAGACGGTTCTCCCAGTCGCCGCCATAGAGGCTGTGGGTGATGGGTCTGTCGAAGTCGGAGTTCATCTCATTGTCGGTATCGAGCAGATAGAGTTTCACACGACCCACATTTACACGCCAGACATAGGCATGCACCTGGTAGTTGGTGTAAGGCACGTCGATGACGAGAGGATTACCCTCACTGTCGAGTTGGCGCTCGATGGGCAGATCGTTGAAATTCTGCGTCTCGTAGTTAGCAATCTGCTGTCCGTCCATCGACAGGCTCTGTGTGAAATAACCGAAACGATAGAGGAAACCGACGGCACACATATCGACGTTGGAGTCGGAAGCCTCCTTCACGTAGTCACCGGCCAGCATACCCAGACCACCGCTGTAAATCTTCAGGGCAGAGTGGATACCGTACTCCATGCAGAAGTAGGCCACTGACGGACGCTTCGAGTCGGGCTTCACATCCATATATTTGCGGAACGAGTCGTACACGTTCTTGATACGCTTCATCAGCGCCTTATCCTTGACAATCTCTTCCTTGCGGGCAAAACTGAGACGTTCGAGCAGCATCACAGGGTTGTGCTTCACATCGTGATACAAATCAGGGTCGAGGTCACGGAACAAGTCACGGGCCTCGTAGTTCCATACCCACCACATATTGTGGGCAATCTCGTCCAAACACTTCAATTCCTCAGGAAGCGTGGCCTTCACGGTCAAGATCTTCCAAGACGGAACATTTGCGTAATCTGCTTTAATCTTCATATTATCTCAAATTTGGAATTATTATATTTATTTTCTCTCTTCTGCTTTGCGGAGGGCGATGTCGTAAGCCTCCTCGTAGTACTTGATGAACTCGCTCCAGAGGGCTTTCTTCGACAGGGCCTCAGCCTTCTTGCGGCAATCCTCCACCTGCTTTTTCGTGAAACCAGAGAACTCAGCAACAGTATCCTTGATGATATCGGCTACCTCCGAGTAGTTGTAGTCCGTGCGATGGATCACCTTCACACCATCCTCTATCTCACCGCTATGTCCGAACACGCTGTTGGCCCAGAGTCCGAAACCAGCCAGGTCGGTGGTGATACAAGGTACCTTGAAAGCCACAGCCTCCAACGGCGTGTAGCCCCATGGTTCGTAGTACGAGGGATAGATGCAGAGGTCGTTGCCTAAGACGATATCATAATAGGTCATATTCAGGATGCCATCCTTGCCGTCGAGGTAACAGGGCAGGAAGATCACCTTCACCTGTTCATCCTTACGGTTGTGCATATCGTAGTACTTCATCATGCCCAGCACGTTGTCATGGCTCATATTGTGCAGCCAGTGGGTCACCTGAGGCACTTCCAGTGGGGTGTCGTATGCCTTACCGCTATTCAGACGCTCCTGCAGATCCCTACGGGGTTCTCCTACCCACCCAGGCACTTCGATGAAGGCAACCACCTTCTTCTTCAGGTCTTTGTCACGCAACAGACGATTCATGGCTTCCACAAACACGTCGATACCCTTGTTGCGGAACTCATAACGACCAGAGGTAGAGATGATCAGCGTGTCGTCGTCGAGATTTTCACCTAACAAGGCGTTCGCCACGTCGAGCAGACACTTGCGGGCTGCCTTGCGTTTCTTCGTAAACTGCGCTGCCTTCGGTACAAAACTGTTGTCGAAGCCATTAGGCAGTACCACATCCACTGGTTTATCAAGCAGTTCCACACATTCCTTGGCAGTGATGTCACTCACCGTGGTAAAGCAGTCCACATGCCAAGCGGTCTGCTTCTCGATGGAGTGCTTGCTCTGCATATTCAGTTCTCCGGCCATCTGGTCGCCATTATAGGCAAACAGATAGTCGTAGAGGGGTTTCATATTACCGGCAATGCTTCGTCCGATGCTGGTGGCATGGGTCGTAAAGATCGTACCGATCTGGGGGAGTTTATTGTTGATGTAGAGGGCGCCTAAGCCACACATCCACTCATTGGCATGATAGATGACCTTCTGGTTTTCGTTAAGATAGTGCTTATAGAAACTCTCCACGACGAGAGCAGCGGCATACGAGAACATCGAAGCCTCGTCGTAGTCGCCGTAGGCATGCAGGGAGTCAACCTGATAGTGCTCCCACAGCCAACCGTAAATCTCGTTCTTCTTTTCAAAGAACGGCATGAAGTCAACAAGGATGGCGATAGGTTCTCCTGGCACCGTCCAACGCCCCACCCTTACAATAAGTCCATTCTGCTTAGCCTCCCATTGCCACTCGGCAAAGAGAGCACTGTCTTCCCTGAAATAGGGACTTTCCTCCTTCGTGTAGTTATCGTCTTCGCGCTTCCACAGACCAGGGCCGATAAAAATCACCTGATCCGGATGTGCCTCTTGCAGGGTCTTGGCACGTGTCGAAAGGACTGTATAGATTCCTCCTACCTTGTTGCAAACTTCCCAACTTGACTCAAAGATATAGTCGGGGTTTAAAAGCCTATCTGTCATGCATTATAATTATAAACGGTGCAAAGGTACTTAAATATTTCTAAAAAAACGATAGTTTTTCTGCATATTTTCTTCATTATCATAGATTTATTGATTTAGATTTGGTATCTTTGCCCCCAAATCATACGAATATGAGAAAATTGCATTTATTACTATTCACTATCCACTGTTCACTATTCACTGCCTTCGCCCAAGGTGAAGGGGGGCCTTTCCGCGCGTACATATATAATAATGAATATGAGGTCTATTTGAAGATCAACCTCTACGATGAGGATGTAGAAGTGCCGGGACAGGAACTCTACGGCCCGCTGCCAGGCTATCTCGGCAAGAAGCACAACTCCTTCTGCTGGGTCATCACTGCTGCCAAGATCAACAACGACAAGACGGCTACCCTATCCCTTATCAACGACTACGGCTCTGAAGACCTCACCGCCACCCTTACCGTGGAGAACGACTCCACCTACATCCTGAAACAGGAGAAAGGCTCCACCCTCAAAGTGCCCAAGAACAGCAAGTGGCAGAAACTACCCAAGACCCTCGAATTCAAACGACAGAAAGAAAAATAAGATATGACTGAACTTACGGAACAACAACTGGAAGAACGCGTGGCCCGTGCCGTAGAGAACTTTATGGCAGGCTATGGCTGTTGCCAGAGTGTCGTCGCAGCCTTTGCAGACCTCTACGGACTGGATGACATACTGGCCAAGAAGATTGCAGCCGGCTTTGGAGGAGGAATCGGCAGGATGAGGATGATGTGTGGCGCCGTATCGGGCATCGTCATGCTGGTCGGTCTGCACTGTGGACAGACGGAGGGCTCAGACCTTGAGGGGAAAACGGCTTGCTACAAGGTGGTGCAGGAACTGCTGGAACAGTCGCGCCAGCAGAACGGTAGCCTCATCTGTGCGGAAATCCTCGGCTTGAAGGGCTACGAGAAGGCCTCATGCAGTTACATAGCCTCCCCCCGCACCGCCGAATACTACAAATCCCGACCCTGTGCTGCAAAAGTTGAGTCCGCCGCCCGTATCTTCGCTGATTTCCTGAAAAGGAAATAGATATGAGCCCGGATCTGTAATGGCAAAACAAAAGCCGCAACTCCTAATTAGGAATTGCGGCTTTATTGTTTTGAGTAGGGTGGTAACTTACTTTACCTTCTCCACGATGGCCTTGAAAGCCTCGGGATTGTTCATGGCCAGGTCGGCGAGCACCTTGCGGTTGATCTCGATACCAGCCTTGGTGAGTTTGCCCATCAGGACACTGTAACTCATGCCCTCCAAGCGAGCGGCGGCATTGATACGCTGAATCCACAGGCTGCGGAAATTGCGCTTCTTGTTACGACGATCGCGGTAGGCATAGGTCAGACCCTTCTCCCAGGTGTTCTTTGCTACTGTCCAAACATTCTTACGGGCTCCAAAGTAGCCACGGGTAAGTTTCAAAATTCTCTTACGCTTTGCTCTTGATGCAACGTGATTTACACTTCTTGGCATAATTCTTCTTACTTTAAAATGTTAGACAATAGGGTTAGCGGAGACACAGCAGATCACGAACCTGCTTCATGTTTGAAGGGTCAACGATGGCAGAATGCACAAGATTGCGCTTCTGCTTCTTGGTCTTCTTTGTCAGAATGTGGCTGTGGTAAGCGTGATTTCTCTTAACCTTACCTGTACCGGTGAACGAGAATCTCTTCTTGGCACCGGAGTTTGTCTTTACTTTTGGCATTGTTTTTAAATTTTAAATTATTATTAATAAGCGACGGCTACGCATATACCGGGCGCGCCATCTGAATTTTCATTGAACATTGACCATTGAGCATTGAACATTAGTCCTCAGACTCGGTCAATTTCTTCAGCGCTTCTTCGCTAATCTTGGCGTTGGCAAAGAGACCGCCATTGGCGGGAATCTCTGTGTCGACCTCTGGCTGAGCGGCCTGCTGAGCCTTCTTCTGCTCCTTAACCTCAGCCTCGGCAGCCTCACGGTCGCGAGCCTGCTGGCTTTTCTTCTTCTCGCCAGCCTTCTTCGGAGCCAGATAGAGGAACATCTTCTTGCCTTCGAGCGAGGGCATGCCTTCTACCTTACCGACTTCCTCCAAATCGTTGGCAAAACGCAGGAGGAGCACCTCGCCTTGTTCCTTGAACAGGATGGAGCGTCCACGGAAGAACACATAGGCACGAACCTTGTTGCCTTCGCTGAGGAACTCCTTGGCGTGTTTCAGTTTGAACTGATAGTCGTGCTCGTCGGTCTGGGGTCCGAAACGGATTTCCTTCACCTCCACCTTTACCTGCTTGGCCTTCATTTCCTTCTGGCGCTTCTTCTGCTGGTAGAGGAACTTGGAGTAGTCGATGAGACGACAAACTGGCGGATTGGCGTTGGGCGAAATCTCCACAAGATCAACACCCTGATCGTGGGCCATATTCAGAGCATCACGGATAGGAACAACGGTGCTCCCATTGTCACCGACGATGCGGACTTCACGTACCCGGATCTGCTCATTGATACGGTACTGTTGCTTCAATTTGTCATTCTTCATCCACTATTTTTTTCAAATCGGCTGCAAAGGTACTAACTTTCAGCGAATTAACCAAATTTTTCAGCAATTATTTTCAGAAAGATTATTCAACCTGTCCGTCATTGTTCATGATGATGTTGGCAACACGCACCGCATCAGCAGCGTTCACCACACCATCACCATTGACATCGCCCTCCATGGTTACTGTTTCTTCCGTCATATCGACAGTATAGTCGACAGGATCAGAATCCTCATAGCCCTCGCGGGAGGCAACGACTCTGATGGTGTAAGTACCATTCACCAACACATCATTACCTGTGAGTTCACGGCTGATGGTGGTCTTGAATGTCACGTCCTCAGTGTCACAAGTACAACTCACTTTGCCATCAACAAGCGTAATGGAAGGTGTGGCACACTTGTTGGGCAGAGGCAATACCTCCTTGAACTGCCCCCAGTAACTGTCAGCCTTGTAGGCATCGACAGAAGCCTGCGGTACATACAGCGTAATATTGTTACGAAACGACGATCCTCCATAAATAATGAAAGGATCCTCATCTGCAGCAATCGTAGGAGGAACGGTAGCATATATCTTCAGCACATTTAGAGATGTACAATTCTGGAAAGCAAGATCATCAATAGTGATTATGCCCTTACCAATAGACACCTCTTCCAGACTCACGCAGTAGTTGAAGCCGTAGGTCTCAATGGTTGTCAGCGAATTGGGAAGGGTAACGGACTTGAGACCATTGCAACCCGTGAAAGCCCCCCATTTCAATATTGTGACACCTTCTGGTACAGACACATGGATGATGTTCGTCATATAGGAGAAGGCATCCTCTCCAATAGACGTTACGTCGCTGGGAATTACCGTCTCCCGACAACCCTGGATTAGTTCGTTGTCGGCAGTGCTAATTATGGCATTGCAGCCGTTACGTGAATCATACGTCTCGTTTCCTTCAAGAACGTCAATGGCTATCAGACCTGTACATCCTGAGAAGGAATCACCCGAAATGGAGTTGACTGAGGCTGGAATGATAATCCTTTTCAGGCTGGAACACCCGAAGAAGGCCTGCCAATCGATTTCTAGCAACCCATCGGGGAAATTGATGGCTTCTAAGTTGGTACAGTCTTGAAAGGCTAAAGCACCGATTTTGACAATGCTGCTAGGCAAGGTTACAACAGTCAGTCCCTCACAACCATAGAAAGCCTTACTATCTATTTGCGTCACACTATAAGTGATGTTGTCATCGGTAAAACCATCAGGAATTGTCACCACCCCGGAATAATAACCGTTGGAGGGTGATGATACAATGGCCTGCCTGGCACTGCTGTACAATTTGTAATAGATGCCATCTATCAACTTTTCCGTCTGTCCCCAGACCATCACTGGCAGCAGGGCCGCCAACATCCACATAATAATTCTTTTCTTCATAATGTCTATAATTTTAAAAGTCCTTAGTCATTTCGGCGACACGAGCATTCACTTCGTCGATGAATGCCTGGATGGTCTTCACGCTCTGTTCACCACCACCCTGAGGACGAACGGCAACAGTGCCGTCAGCGGCTTCCTTCTCGCCGACGATGACCATATAAGGAATGCGCTTCAACTCGTTGTCGCGGATTTTACGACCCAGTTTCTCGTTGCGCAGGTCGATGGTGGCACGGACACCACCCATATCGAACTTCTTGGCAACCTCCTGGGCATAGTCGTTGTACTTCTCAGAAAGTGGCAGGATGGCCACCTGATCAGGCGTAAGCCAGAGGGGGAAGTGACCACTGGTATGCTCAATCAGCACGGCACAGAAACGCTCCATAGAGCCAAACGGTGCACGATGGATCATCACAGGCGTCTTCTTCGTGTTGTCCTCATCGGTGTATTCGAGTTGGAAACGCTTCGGCAGGTTGTAGTCCACCTGAATGGTACCCAACTGCCAGCGACGACCGATGGCATCCTTAATCATAAAGTCGAGTTTCGGACCATAGAAGGCAGCCTCGCCGTATTCCACCTTGGCGGGCAGGCCCTTCTCCTGACAAGCCTCCACAATAGCCTTCTCAGCCAGTGCCCAGTCCTCGTCGGTACCCACGTATTTCTCGTGGTCGTTAGGATCGCGGAGAGAGATCTGTGCCTCGAAGTTGAAACCGAAGGCAGAAAGCACGATACCGATGATATCCATCACATTGAGGAACTCCTGCTTCACCTGATCCGGACGACAGAAGAGATGGGCATCGTCCTGGGTAAAGGAACGTACACGGGTCAGTCCATGGAGTTCACCACTCTGCTCATAGCGATACACCGTACCAAACTCAGCAATACGCAGGGGCAGGTCGCGGTATGAACGGGGCTTCCAGGCGAAAATCTCACAGTGGTGCGGACAGTTCATCGGCTTCAACATGTACTCCTCATCCTCCTCTGGGGTATGGATGGGCTGGAAGGAATCCTTGCCATAATGGGCATAGTGACCAGAAGTAACATAGAGGTTCTTAGAGCCGATATGCGGAGTGATAACCTCTTGATACCCAAAGCGCTTCTGTACCTTACGCAAGTGATCCTGCAAGCGCAGACGGAGTTCTGTTCCCTTTGGCAACCAGATGGGCAGGCCCTTGCCTACCTTGTCGGAGAACATGAAGAGTTCCATCTCTTTACCTATCTTACGATGGTCACGCTTCTTGGCCTCCTCCAACATTTCCAGATACTCGTCGAGCATCTTCTTCTTGGGGAAGGAGATACCATACAGACGCTGCATCTGCTCACGGGTGGCATCTCCGCGCCAGAAAGCACCGGCAACGGAGGTCAGTTTCACTGCCTTGATCTCACCGGTATCCACGAGGTGCGGACCACGGCAGAGATCGGTGAAATTACCCTGGGTATATGTGGTGATGGAACCGTCTTCCAGGTCCTGCTCGATGTGCTCGCACTTGTAGGTCTGACCGTCGGCAGCAAATTGCTTCAAAGCCTCTGCCTTTGGCACCTCGCGACGAACCACGGGCTCTTTCTTGCCTGCCAGTTCCTTCATCTTTGCCTCAATCTTGGGGAAATCGCTCTCCTTGATGCTCTCGCCGTCCTTCAACAGCACATCATAGAAGAAACCGTTCTCGACAGCAGGTCCGAAACCAAACTGAATGCCGGGATAGAGTTCCTGCAAAGCCTCAGCCAACAGGTGGGCGGAAGTGTGCCAGAAAGTGTGCTTACCCTGCTCGTCGTCGAACTTATACAGTTCGATGGTAGCGTCCTCATTGATAGGACGGTTCAATTCAACCGTCTCCCCGTTTACACCGCAGGAAACAACGCTGCGTGCGAGAGCCGGAGAGATGCTCTCTGCAATCTGAAAGCCAGTCACGCCCTGCTCATACGAACGAACAGATCCGTCTGGGAATGTAATATTGATCATACCTTATTTTATATATAAAATCGATTTCAAGGCGCAAAGGTACGAATAAGTGAGCGAAAAACCAAATTTTTTTTGATTTTTTACGCTGGTAGGTCTGAGGTACTTCTGAAGGCAAGTACTTTGGAACCTACCTGACGACCACCTTCCTGGCAGCCTCACCCTGACGAACCACATAAATGCCGGGACGCAGGCCTTCCAACGTATCACCGTAAGGCTGTCCGGAAAGACTATACACACGATAGGGCTGTGTCAAGTCAACAAGTATGTCGGCAATGCCATTATAGGTGTATTTCAGTTTCTTATCCATCCAGGCGATGCGCTCCTTCATAAAGGTACGTACATTCTCCACCTCGGCCTGATAACTGCCCCAGATACGCGCATTCTGATGCACAATCTGGTTCATGATGGGCCAGCGGATGAAATTGAGTTGCTGGGACGCTTGGAGGACCGTCTCCATCGAGTCGATATAGGCCACCATGTTCTCTTCCGTCAGTCCGCCCCGTCTTGCCTGGTCCCAGATATCCAGCATCTGCGCCTTGGCATCGGCATTATTGACGACAATCTTGTCAACAAACGACTTCATACTGCCCGTATTACTTCCACCGCTTCGATAAATAAAGTCGGACTTGCCATTGACAGGATAGATACGTCCGTCATTGCTGAAAGCCAGGTCGAAATCCCAGACAGGACCCGTATACATCATGTCGTCGTCACGCTGCTTATACATGAAGACACTCCAATAGGTGTCGGTATTACCCGATAATTCCCCCACGAGGAAGTGGCGCAGGAAAGTATTCTTGTCTAAATAAGTCTCCCACTGGCTCTCCATCTTATTGAAGAACGCCCTGATATAGTTTTTCTGCTGAGTGGTGATGGAGTCTTCCTCCGGCGATTTGATGGTGACAGGGTTTCTGTTGTTGGAGCGGAACCAAGACTTTTCTCGATCTGCATACGCATCTATCTCAACGAAATAGCCACCCGTCAGGGCGCTGCCTTCATTGTCGGCTGGGGTCATCTCCTCGATATTAATCCGATCCTTATGCACCTGAATCTGGTCGCACAACTGGTAACAGCCCTTGTATTCGCCATTGAGCAGCACATCGACGGCAGTGCCGTATGGGGTATATGGCATACCCAGGCGACGGCTCAGTTCAAAAGCCAACAGGTTACGCATCAGCGTCTTGTCGCCATAGTTGTTGATTAGCGTCCATTTCTTCGCCTTGGCAGGAGCATCCAATACACGCTGTTTCTTGTCAAACTTGATGCGATAGGGTTTCTTGGGGAAACTACGGGAGGCGTTGCCTCTTTCGCGCGTCGTACCAGGTTCTGAAAGCAGACGGGTGCCATCCTCAGAGATAATCGTCAACTGCGACACGATCTGATGCTTCTTGTCATAGGGGATCTCCCCATTGAGGGTATGGATGCTGACGGTAGGCAGGTTTGTCACCTGATAGAGATGGGTGTCATCGCCCTCGCCAGGATGGCCATAGAACTCGAGTTCCGCGATATTACAACGGGCATCGGCAGGTCCGATATAACGTACATACCGGAAGCCGCGAGAGCACGCCACATCGGCATAGGACAATTGTCCGATTATACCTTTCTCCGTAACGACATAGAGTGGCAGGGCATCCATGAAATCCTCACGGTTAGCCCCCTCAAAGACCCCGAGTTGTACCCGTTTAGCCCCCTGTCCGTCATTACGTGGCGACCACCCCACCCTCGTGATGACATGAGGTGATCCCAGATCCAGTCCCGCCCAGGTGTAACTCCGCTCCCATGAGGCAAAGAACGTACTCAGATTACCGTCGAAGGCATTCGCACAGGTATTGACGGTTGTGGTTGACTTGGAGGTATTGGCATAATCCACACATTCCTGCGTACCAATCACTTTTCCTGTCAATTTGTCATCGGCATAGGCATCAGACAACCAAAAAGCCGCCAGACAGAAGAGACACATCCTGAACACTATCATCACTTCTCACGGTATTTCTTGATGACACTATAGGCGGAGTAGATGCCCAGTTCACCTGCCTTGCTCAAATCGGCCACACCTTCTGTCGTCCTGTCGGTATAGAGATAGACAAGACCACGGTTATAATAGGCCTCAGGAATATTCCTGTCGATCTCCAGCGCACGGGTGAAGTCGTCGATAGCCCGGTGATAGTCTTTCCTGATGGCATAATGGCAGCCTCTATTATAATAAAGGTACGGATTCTGGGGAGCCCGTTTGATAGCCTCGCACAAGTCGCTGAGCACATTGGCCGATTTCAAATCGATATTCGTACCCTGAGAGGCATTGAACTCATTGATCTTCGCCTGACAGACAGCCCGCTGCCAATAGGCAAGCACAGAAGTAGAGTCCATCTGGAGGAGTGTCGAGAGGTCATCGATGGCAGAATCGAAGTTTTGGATGGCACTGTAGGCAACAGCCCGCTGGATAAGGAGCGGCTTCACTTCCACATTCCCCTTGGCTTCACCGATGGCTACGGTGACAGAATCGATAAAGGCAACATGACGGTTCATCCTAGTCTCATCGATATTCGGCTGTGTCGTATTGATATGGATGCTATGCGATCTGGAGTGCTGGTTAAAGGCATCCACATCCTTGTCGAATGCGATATACGAACGCACATTGTCATACACGGCAAAGAACGACAGGGCGAACATCGGCTGCCAGGCCATCTCCACCTGACGGTTCTGTACCTTCCCCCGATAGTCGCTCTTGTACTCGTGTTCCACCTGCTGTTCATCAGCCACCACCAACTGGTTGTATTTGTCTGGGTCGGTATCACTCTTGCGACGCATCTGGCGCTTCGAGAGTCGGGGCTGCTTACCCCCATAACGTTTGTCCATCTGGGCTTTCAGGATACGAAACTCATCAGCCTCTGCCTGTCTGGTCATTCCTAAGCGACGGTAGCATGAGGCACGGTGATCGAGTCCAAACCAGAAATTCGGAAACTCCTCTATCACCTTGGAATAGTCGCGGATGGCATCACGCAGGTTACCTGTCTGCTCCAACAGCAAGGCACGATTGAAGAGTGCCATCAGGTCATTGGGTTCCAGACGAAGCACAAAGTCAAAGTCCTCGATACCTCGATTGTCGTCACCCACCTGCGCCCGAAGCAGACCACGATTATAATGTCCGATGAAATTGTTAGGGTCGAGATCCAGGGCTGTATCATAATCCGCCATTGCCCCACGAAGTCCGTTCTGGTTATAGCGGGCCAATGCGCGGTTGATGTAATAGCCGGCATTCTTCGGCTGCAGGTGGATGGCCTTGGTCAGAAAGCCCTCACCCTCCTTCCATTTCTGTCGCGCCAGACTGATCACGGCCCGCTCTGCCCAGATACCAGCATCATAGGGATCCAATTCCAGACTCTTATCCAACGACTTGATGGCCTGTGTCGTGTCTTTCTGCAACAGATAGATCTCTGCCTGCATCGCATAGCCCCTGGCATAGTTCGACCAACGGGTCAGCATCGTGTCAATCTCTGCCAGTCCTCGCTCATAGTCCTTCTCGTTGATACGACAGAGAATACGGTTATGCCAAAGCCCCTGATTGTCGGGATTATAACGGATGGCATGAGTATAGTCGTCAATCGCCTCCGTATATTTCTTCTGATTGATGCGACAAAGCCCTCGCAACTCATAGATGGTCATCACATACGGATTACGCTCAATGGCTTCTGAACAGTCACTTTCCGCACCACGGAAATCATCGAGATAGAATTTGGCTACCCCTCGGAAGAACCAAGGTTCATAGAGATAAGGCTTGGCCGAGATGGCCAGATTGAAATACTGGATGGAGAGCACATAGTCCTCATAATAGAGGGCCGAGCGCCCTATCATCACCAAGCGGTCTGTGTTGTACTGGGCAAAACCGACCAGTGGCAAGAGTGAGAGAATAAAAAAAATGCGTCGCATTTTTTTATTTCCTTACGGGTTTGGTCTTGTAGCCGCAGCGGTAGCGACCTTGTGTCAGGGCGCGTAACTTGCTCTGGATAAGTTGTTTGCGGAGGGGAGAAATACGATCCACGAACATCTTACCATCGAGATGATCGAACTCGTGTTGCATGACTCGGGCCAGATAACCTTCTATCCACTCGTCGTGGTGCTGGAACTGTTCATCGTCCCACTCCACGTGAATACGCTTCGGACGCACCACCTTCTCGTGGATGGCAGGCAGAGAAAGGCACCCCTCCTCCGAGGAATTGGTATCCGACTCATCGTACTCGACGATATGGGGATTGATAAACACCTGACGGAAGCCCTTATATTCAGGCAGATCCTCCGACAGCACATCAAGGTCAATTACCGACAATCGGATAGCCTTGCCAATCTGAGGCGCTGCCAGTCCGATACCTTCTGACTCAGCCAGTGTCTCCCACATATCGGCAATCAACTGCTTTAAGTCGGGATAGTCGGGGGTGATGTCTTCAGCCACCTTGCGGAGCACAGGCTGACCATATATAAAAATAGGTAGGATCATTTTTTATTTCTTAAATAGTCTTCGAGGATGATAGTGGCACTGATCTCATCGACGAGGGCCTTGTCCTGACGGGCTTTCTTTTTCAGGCCACCGTCAAGCATCGCCTGATGCGCCAATACGGAAGTAAAACGCTCGTCAAAGTATTCAATCGGGACTTCTGGCACAGCCTTGCGCCAGCGGTTCACGAACTGCTGTACACGCTGAAGGTTCTCACTGGGTTGTCCGTTAGGCTGTCGCGGTTCACCGATGATGATACGCTCCACCGCCTCTTTGGCCAGATAGGCCTTCAACCAGTCGAATAGTTCTGACGTAGAAACAGTCGCCAACCCGCCTGCAATAATTTGCAATGGGTCGGTGACTGCTATACCTGTACGTTTCTTACCGTAATCGATGGACAGTATCCGCGCCAAATGCTTATTGGTTAGAGAGCAACCAGGCATCCTTGTAAGCCTCCTGCTCACGGAACTGGTCGCGACTGCGGGCTGCATCTGCCTTGTTGTCGAAGGTGGCAGCCACCACACGGAACATATTACGGTCTTCGTTCTTCACAATCTGGGCATCATAGCCAGCACTCTTCAAGCGCTGCTGCAAGCCTTCGGCATTCGACTGCAAGCCGAAAGAACCAACGACCACGCTGAATGCCTTCAAGCCATTACCACTGACGACAGCCACCTTCTCCTGACGGACAGAGACATTGTCATAGTTATCCACTTTGCTCGTCTCATTAGCAGCCACAGTCTGGACAGGAGCCACCACTGCAGGCTCCTCATAAGCCGGCTGTGAAGTCTGCTGAGCATTCTGAGTATCATACTGCTTGGCCTTCTCGTAAGCCTTCTTGTAGGCACTCTCACTTGATTTACAACTTGTCATTGTGAATGCGAGGCACAATCCTGCGCACAATACGATGTACTTTTTCATTACCTTAAATTATTTAAATGTTATACTTCTGTTTCAAATATTTGGTGCGAAATTACAAAATCTCACGCAAAATGGCACAAAAATGCTGCATAAAGTTTGTTAAATAGCGGAAATATCGCCATTTTAACAAAAAATCGCAGGAAAAATATGGTTATTTCCGAAATAATTCCGTATATTTGCCAAGTGTAAACAAACGTTTAATTCAAAATAATAACATTATGAAGAGTTTAGGTTACTTAAGTGCATTCCTCGGTGGTGCCATTGCAGGTGCAGCCCTTGGAATCCTGATGGCTCCCGAAAAAGGACAGGACACCCGTGTAAAGATTACTGATGCCGTAGAGGATTTTCTCAAAAAGCATAACATCAAACTCAGCCGCAAGGAAGTGGTTGACCTCGTTGACGATATCCAAGACGCAGCCGAAGAAGAATAATGCTTTCGAGCGATAAGAACGTAGAGACTATCGCGCAACTCATTGAGGTATTGAAGCATTACCTCGGGCTGCAGACGGAGTATCTGAAGTTAGACGTGATTGACAAGGTGGTAAGGCTTTTCACAGCCTTCGCCTTGGCAGTCGTGTTCTGTATGATCATTATCGCCGTACTGCTCTATCTCTCGTTTGCCTTTGCCTTCTGGCTGGCCTCGTTTACGGGTACTGCCCTCGCCTTTCTCATCGTGGGAGTCTTCCATCTGCTCCTGTTCGTCGTATTTTTCTTTATGCGCAAGAAATGGATTGAGAAGCCTTTGGTGCATTTCCTCGCCGGCCTATTGTTGAGCAAATAACCACTGCCCATGTTACCAGTCAAAAAACAAACCCACGAATTCCGAACGTTGGAGGAGATCCGCCAGCGGAAGGACGAACTGGCTGATGCAATCCAGCAGGACAACGGCAAGTTCACCTCGCTGTGGAACCAGGTGTTCATCAAGAAAGAGGGGAACACCCGCTCAGATTACATTGCCGGACTGGTGAGCAATGGCATCGTGGCATTCGACACATTCCTCCTCATCCGCAAACTGATGAAGGGCTACGGATTCCTGTTTGGGAAATCCAAGAAAAAGAAACACAAGTAATCAGATTTCCACAATCTGTCCGTCGTATGCCAGTTGGATGCCAACTGGCAGTTTTTTGTTGACCTCTTCGTGAAGGCCGATATCGTGACAAGAGTGAATCAGATAGGTCTGCCTGGCTCCTACCCTCTGGGCAAAGGCAATAGCATCGTCCACCAACTGATGCGAGTGGTGCGGCTTGTCGAAACGCAAGGCATTCACCACGAGCACCTCTACATCTTTCAGATAAGCCATCTCACGCTCATCGATGGTCTTCATATCTGTGATATAGGCTAGTCCACCGATACGATAGGCCAGAATGGGCAGTTTCCCGTGCATCACCTCAAAAGGCACCACCTCCAAGTCACCGAATGTCAGCACCTCATGGGGTTTGATTTCGTGGAGTCCAATGGCAGGCACACCCGGATAACGATGTTCCGCAAAACAATACGGCAACATCTCCAACATCCCCTGACGGGCAATGGCATCGGCATAGACGTTGATCTCGCCAAACTGACAATAGGGTCGGATATCATCCATGCCTCCCATGTGGTCATAATGGGCATGAGTGATGAGGATGGCATCAATCTTACGGAAGGGCTGAGGGAGTATCTGTTGACGGAAATCGGGACCGCAGTCTATCAGCAGACGCGTCTCATCCGTCTCTACCAGAACAGAACAACGGGTACGCTTGTCCTTGGGGTCTGTGCTCTGACAGACCTTGCATTGGCAACCAATCACCGGTACGCCACACGATGTTCCCGTTCCTAAAAAAGTCAGTCTCATATAATATTGACTTCAGGGTGGATGTCGATGCCAAACTTTTCACTCACATCCTTACGGATGGCATCACTGAGGGCCACAATCTCCGCACCTGTCGCCCCACCACGGTTCACAAGCACAAGTGCCTGCTTGTCGTGAACACCAGCACGCCCTAACGACTTGCCTTTCCAACCACACTGGTCTATCATCCATCCTGCCGGAATCTTCACGTGGTCGGCATCTACATCGTAATGTGGCATCCCCTCGTATTGCGCTGCCAACTGCACATATTTCTCGCGACTCACAATGGGGTTCATAAAGAAACTGCCGGCATTACCCTCAACCTTCGGATCGGGCAACTTGGCATTACGTATCTCTATGATGGTATCGCGCAACTGCTGGGCAGTGGGCTCCTTGATGCCTTTCCGTTCCAACTCTGCACGGATATTGCCGTAGTCGAGGTGGGGCTCAAAAGTCGTAGAGAGTTGATAGGTGACGTGGGTTATCAGGTAACGGTTCTTCCATTCCTGCTTGAACTTACTCTGCCGATAGCCATAGCCACAGTCCTTGCCCTGAATCGTCACCAGACGCCCCGTTGCAATCTCCACAGCCTCCACACTCACAATCATATCCTTTGCCTCTGCACCATAGGCCCCGATGTTCTGGACAGCCGAAGCACCCACATCGCCAGGTATCAGCGAGAGGTTCTCCATCCCATAAAGACCTGCCTGCAGCGAAGCCTCGACAACCTCGTCAAACACCTCACCACTGCCACAGGTTATCCTATCACCATCGATATAATAGCCCAGAACATCCGAGCGAACAACAATACCCTCGAAATCTTTCGTCAACAATAGGTTGCTGCCGCCACCTATTATTATATAAGGTATATCCGACTCCCGCAGGATCTGAGCCACCTGCTGAGCCTCCTCAATGCTCACATATTCCAAGAACCGACTGCACTTGGCCTCAATGCCAAATGTATTATGTTCCTTCAGACTATAGTTCTCGAAATCCTTCATCAGGTTGTCATTTTCATCAGTAGCCAACGGTTGTTCACTTTCTTGAAGCGCAGTTCCATCTCCTGTCCGTTGGCAATACCCCGCAAAATAAAAATCTTTTCATTGCCCACAGGCTCCGGTTGTCCGTAAATGATATTATAGAGCACCTTCGAGGGCAACTGCGGGGCAAAGGCCTCCCACGTGTCTGGGGTGATGATGCCTTCCATCATATTAAAGTCGTCATCCGGATCTGGTCCCACGAACTTAACCATTGAATTCAGGCTTTTCAACTGGAACGCCATGTCCGACACGAAATGCAGATAGAAGTCCAAGAACGAGGCATTCCTATTCTCCGAAATGGCCATCTCCCTAATCTCGCACAGCATCCATGCCCCACGGATACGGTTGAACACATAATCCTTCACGAGATCCTTTTTGAGTAAAACCTTCTCCACAATGGCCTGATTGATCGAGGTGTCCTTCATCAACTGCATCTGTTTCTCATTGTCGAAAAACAGCGTGTAATACCCTTGTCGCATGAAGAAACGCTCCATCTCCCACTTTTTCTTGTCAATCGTCTCTGTCTTTTCGCCCTTACGCACCGTCAGCGGAAAGACCACACGATCCATCTGCAATTTTTTGTTGGCGGCAAAGTTGAAGACGAAGTCGTCAAAAAGTTCATCCATCGCCTTCGGAGTGGGTGTCTCACCGATCAGTTGTTCCAACGAGTCTATGGGAGTGACCTCTACGGTATCAGCCACGGAGTCAGCCTGCGGCTCTTCTGCCCTCTGCGTCTTGCCTCCCGTACAGGAGAACATCAGCAGGACACTTGCGACAATCGCAATCAAAAACCTCTTCATCTTACTATCTGATGTCGTGGTAATCTATCTTATTCTCTCAAATTTGCGGCAAAATTACAAAATTATTATGAATTATGCATTATTAATTATGAATTATTTTGTACCTTTGCACGCAAAATTGCAATTTTTACACAGATATGATACTTGATAAGATAGACGAACTGCTCAAAGAGGTGCAGGAATTGAGTGCGAAGAACGCCGAGGAAGTGGAACAACTCCGACTGAAATATCTCAGCAAGAAAGGAGCCATCACAGAGTTGATGAACGACTTCCGCAATGTGGCAGCCGACCAGAAGAAGACCGTCGGTATGAAGATCAACGAATTGAAGACACTCGCCACAGAGCGCATTAACCAACTCCGTGAGGAGTGCGAGACACAGGAAACTGGCGACGAAGCCATCGACCTGACACGCACCCCCTACCCCATACAGTTGGGTACGCGCCACCCGCTGACGATTGTCACCAACGAGATTATCGACATCTTCTCACGCATGGGCTTTGTCCTCGCAGACGGTCCTGAGGTGGAAGACGATCTCCACGTGTTCACCAAGATGAACTTCGCTGCCGACCATCCTGCCCGCGATATGCAGGACACCTTTTTCGTCTCGCAGCATCCCAACGATGTCACGAAGAACATCCTGCTCCGTTCGCACACCTCTTCTGTGCAGGCCCGTGTGATGGAGCACATGCACACCGAAGACGGCAAACTCACCGCTCCCATCCGTGTCATCTGCCCGGGTCGTGTCTATCGCAATGAGGCCATCACAGCCCGCGCCCACTGTTTCTTCCATCAGGTGGAAGGACTCTATATAGACAAGAACGTTTCCTTCACCGACCTCAAACAAGTGTTGCTGTCGTTTGCCAAGGAGATGTTCGGCCCAGACACCAGCATCCGTCTGCGCCCCTCTTACTTCCCCTTCACAGAGCCTTCGGCAGAGATGGATATCTCCTGCTTCATCTGTGGCGGCGAGGGTTGCGGATTCTGTAAGCATACCGGTTGGGTAGAGATCTTAGGCTGTGGTATGGTGGATCCCAACGTGCTCGAGCTCTGCGGCATCGACTCGAAGATTTACTCTGGCTACGCCTTCGGTATGGGTGTCGAGCGCATCACCAACCTGAAGTATCGCGTCTCAGACCTCCGTCTTTTCTCTGAAAACGACACCCGTTTCCTCGAAGAGTTCGAGTCTGCTGACTAAATTCCTTGGAAGCGTAATGATTTTCAGGCGTTCATACCAGATGCGACTTGAACCAGCAAAGCGCTTCTGAGTATGACCGCTGATATAATAGTAACTGGCGGTGTATTCGTCCATCAGGTCGAGAAACACCTTCTTGATACGTGAACATTTCTCGTTGATGGCATTGTCGAGGGGATTTACCAAGTGGTCTATCCCCTCGATAATCTTTTCTTTGTCCAGCATCTTCGCCGTTGCCATATAATAGCGTGTCAGTTCCTCACGGTAGTCAGCCAACCGTTTGAACTCAATTCCCTCCGGATGAGCCAGAAACAGCAGATAGACAGCCTTATGCACAGGTTGCAGTTCCACCTCTTTATTATAGTCAGCCAAAATGAAACGGTAATCCTTTGTTATCACCAGACGACTCAACTTCCCCTTTGCCGCCTCTATACGCAACTCTTCCAACAACGGCACACCAATAGCCCGCAACAGCAGGTCGTTTCGGCCCTGTGCCTGTAACTGACTTACGAGCCTCTTCACCTCCTGAGCCAGTTCCTCTGGTGTCTGTTGCTCCGTCATTCCGTTACTTCCTTCATCTTCTGCCTCAGCCATCCCTTCAGCCTGTCGAGTGTACCTTTGGCTTCTGGCTCATCCCTGTCTTCTGCGGTAGTGGGGTTTTCGTCCGACTCTGCCACTTCGCTCTCTGTTGTGGTGGATTTGTAATCCGCCACATTGGAGTTCGGGGATTTGTAATCCCCTTCTAGAACAGCAGGCTCAGGTCCTTTGGCCTCTTCCACCACAAATGTCGGTTCAGACACAGGTTCTTGTTTCTTTCCTCCACCATTAGTGGAAGATTGGTAGAGTTGGTTCATCAGTTCCTGATAATACTCATCATCGTGTTCCTCGGTATCATCCTGACGTGCCACATCATTACTCATGTCCGCTGCCAGGATAATCACCTTGGCATCCTCGCCAAGTGAGTCGTCAGTAGACGTTCCCCAAATCACGTCTATATCAGGGTCGAGTTGATCAAAGAACTCGGATATCTCCTCCATCTCTTGAACCAAGATAGGTGCTGCCTCGCTACTGTAAATATTGAACAGGATGCGTTTGGCATGATTGATGTCACTACCGTGAAGCAAAGGTGAATCCAGCGCATCGAGAATGGCACGTTCCACACGATGGTCACCGTTGGCTCTGCCTATTGCCATAATAGCCCCTCCGCCATTACGCATGGTAGTCTCCACATCGCGAAAGTCAAGGTTGATATTGCCTGCCGAACTGATAGTAATGAGTTCTGAGATACCCTTCACAGCATTCTTCAGCACATTGTCGGCCTCTGCCAGTGCATCCTTAAACGACATCTGCGTGTTGCTATACACATCACACAACTTCTCGTTGTTCACAATCAGCAGCGCATCGACATTGCGACTCAGTTCATCGACACCCTTGAGTGCCTTCACAATCTTACGACGATGTTCGAAATAGAAAGGAATGGTGACAACACCGATTGTCAGCAGTCCGCGCTCCTTAGCCACTCGGGCCACCACGGGGGCAGCACCAGTACCCGTACCGCCACCCATTGTAGCAGTGACAAACACCATCTTGGTCTGCGGGTCTATCAACCGCTCTATCATATCAACACTACTCTCGGCCTCAGAACGCCCCACCTCAGGACGTCCCCCGGCACCAAGACCTTCACCCAACTGTAACTTCACTGGCACTGGCGAATGCTTGAGTGATGCACTATCCGTATTACACACAGCAAACGCCACACCTTGAATACCCTCGTGGAACATACGACTGACGGCATTACAGCCGCCACCACCCACACCAATCACCTGGATGATGTTCTGCATCAGATCCTCAACTGGACCAAAATCCAACAATGCACTCTTTTCTCCCATACTTCTGCGATTTGGCTACAAAGTTACAAAGAATTATTGGGATAAAAAAATCTCCGCAAGGCTTGCGGAGATAAAATGTTACTGTTTTTTCGCAAGAACCTCTCTTGCAGGTATTCGCTCAATGGTTTTTCCGTCAGAAGATACGATGATATCTTCACCACGCATCGCCTTCTCTTCCAGCATACGCTTCTCGGCAATCTCTAAGCCGGACTTCAACTTCTCTGAGAACTCCCTTACTTCCTTATTTGACATAACTCTGAATCTTTGCAAACGATAATTCTTGATATATGATAGTATGGGCATTTTTACCACCACAAGCCACCTGTTTCCTTGGATACCCACTATTATCGTAGATATCCCAATAATCCACTTCACTCATAAACAAACGGAAGAAATTGCGGATTCCAGCAACATACCTTCGCCTGATAACAGGCTCAGGAATATTATGCCCTCCTTTAGCCACTCTTTCCGCAACACGTTGTAGAGCCAATTCCGGCGAATTAAGCCAAAAGAAAAGCACCTTTACACTATATCCCTTTGCCTGCGCCCTACGAACCATATTAATATACGACTTTGTGGCAAGAGTGGTCTCAATAGAGAAGGTCTCCTCTTTCTCCAATAGTTCCTCTATGCGTTTCAACATCAACCTGCCAGCCTCAATAGCCATGCTCTCAGAATTAAAGGGAGAAAGACCTCGCGCTATCTCATCAGCATTGACGAACTCCCTGCAATCGAGGATTTCAGGCAGTACCGTGTATGATGCCGTCGTCTTCCCTGCACCATTACACCCGCTGATAATATAGAGATTCTTACTCATTGTCGCCTGCAAAGATACGATTAAGTGAGCATATTGCAAAATAAAACGCGATTTATTTTCATTTATTCACTTTATTGTATAGCAGCTTGTGGAGGTGAAGGATATGTGTATGAAGGTTAAATACGTTATATTTTCGTAATTATGTTCTTTGGACTCTTCTGCAAAATGACAAAAACGGACAATTTGTTTTTGTGCTTCCGTATCTTTGCAACGGCTTTGCGGCAGTGGTCTTTTATTTTTTAATTAAATAATTATTTTTAGCCCCCTTGTGGGGGCTTAATTAATTAAATTAATAAATTAAAATTATTCAGATAGTCTTAATCAACTATTCGGATAATTCCTTTGAGGTGTCCGAATAATCCCTTTACCCCATAAGGGATTATTCGAATGAGTCATTCGGATGATTCTAATGAGTTGTTAAGATTATCCGAATGAGGCAAAGGTAAGGGGGTATTGCTTCGGGAAAAAGAGCAATTACTAAGAGTCCGCCATCAGATCCTTACGACCAATGAGACTGAAGATGGTGATGTTGTTGTCATCATTGACAATACGAAGGGAACGGAGGATCTCATTAAGTGTTGAGCCACTGGTGGTCACATCGTCAATCACCAACACATTCTGCTTCCGGATAGTTGCATACAACTCTTTGTCGGTTTCAGAAGCGAACTTCAGGAATTCTATCATGAAAGGACGGAAACGGCTCTTCTTGACATCTTTTGCTATTGTAAAATAGTCCTTTTGGTGAATGAGTTCAAGCATACTATTGATAGTTTGCCTGACTTCTTCTTTCTGAGCCTCAGTATAACGGGGTCGTCCATTCTCTAATTTGACGTCTAAATATGACTGTTCAAAACCATCCATGTCGAACGATATGTTTGATGGAAGTGCTTTCACCAACTCCATCTTCCTCAGGGTAGGCTGTGCAAACCTGTAGATATAGCGCAGCATGTATTGGTTCACCATACTCGATGATTCTGGCATGACGACCAAATCATAATTGAACAGATTTATATGCTTGTCGAGATTATCAATGGCTTTCTTGATGAAATTAGTCAGATTTGGCGTGTCTTGTAACGCTTCTGTGAATTTCACATATTTAATAAAAGCAGTACGTACTGAACTATCTACTTGCTCAGAGAATTCATACCCATAGTAGAAGCATTTACCAAATGCCTCTACCTGATACCCATCGCCAGTCAGACTGACAATGTCCTCAGCACCATCGTGCTCGAAATCGAACACGAATTTCTTCTCTGTATTATCGTAAGTAACGCCCATATAGTTTACTCATCGGGTGCAAAGATAGTGCAAAACCTGCAAAAAACAAAATAAATCGCGATTTATTTTCTTTTTCACTCTACGGGTGATAATCCCGATGCCCTTCTCAAATACCTTTTGTATAATACATATACGGCTATTACGATGACAGAACAGTAACTTGCAGTACCTGAAATCATTCCTATGAGTACTCCACTCCAGAAAAATCGGTAGCAGTGATTCCATTGTGCAGGTACATCAACGGGCCTGTCCCTAATCATGAATTCCATTGGCCCTACAATATCGTTGTTGAACAAATAGTACACACCCAGACCCAGATAAATGAATGCCACAACTCCCCATAACCATTTGGGCTTACCTTTCAACAGCAATAACACAGCAGAGGTTGTCACCACACACATCATCAGGAAATGCAACGGCTGAAAAAATAAGGCGGATATTGCCATAACATCAAAATAAAGACAAGCAATAATGATTGCTGTCGCGATTCCGAATACACCTACTGTCTTTGGTAATAAACGATAGACCACAATAGCCATCATAGCAATTATTGGCCAAATTGAAATCTTCATACCATATGCAACGACAACACCCAGAAACAATAATAGGGCAATTGCCACCACAACAAACTGCACTATAACCCAAACGGCATGCCTAATGCTTTCTCCCATACTCATTTCTTCCACTGATAATTATTATTGGAGTTGCCATAGCGCTCCTTACGGATTTGCCATTTCACCCATTGCTGGTCACTCTTCGTAGCGTTGTTGAGGGCTGTTGCAATCTTCTGTTTGTCTTTCCCAGCCTTATAGCGTTCTTTCATCTCCTTACGGATCAGCGACACGTTACCACTTTGCTTGTCCTGAAACTCCTCGATCAGCGCATCTGTATCCAAGTTCTTGATACGCTCTTCTCGTTTGCCCGCCTTACCTTCGAAAAGAACATTGAATACAGCCTCTTTGATTTTCGCATCATCCGCAATCCACCTGCTCCTATAGAGCGATAATAATTCCTGGCGTGAAAGACTTGGCAGCATATCCACACACTTCCTCAACTCACCTGCCTCCCATCCCTTATAATGGAATAGTTTCGCCTGCTTAATAATGTACTCGTAATCTGTCATATCTGTAAAAATTGGTTTCATATTCACGGCTGATAATCCTTCACATAATGCAGTAGAGGATCTACGGCCCAGGTCAGTTCTTGTGGGAACTCCACACGGAGATACATCCAAGTACAGTTTTTCAGTTTGATGTCCTTCTCAAAGAACAGCCTGCCCTTGTCGCATTTCCCTGCCAAGAGGAACGAACTGTCTGCCACAGACTTTGTCACAGCCGACATGTTCAGTCCCTCATACTTCTCTTGGACAGACATCTTAAACTCATCATCGTATGCACTCACCACCATATTAATGCCGTGATACTCCACCCGCAAATTCCTTTCCCCCTGATTCAGCAACACTTTATTCATAAACTCCGGATACGCCACCTCATAGCCATCCCCGTAGTTCTTCCAATAAGCCTTGCCTGCCGTCTCGAACTGCCTCCGCAACCACTTCGCATCATAGAGCACCGTATCCCTTAATGCCACAAGGAATGTGTCCTTATAGATCGTGTCATGCACAACCACCTGCCTCTCTTCTACCCCTTTCACTACCCATGCGAAATACGCACTGATAGCCCCAACCACAAGTATCAAGCCCCAAATAAACTTCTTCATAATAATAGAACAGCGATGATCAAGACTATTACAGACAGGCAGCCACTACGTTTTTCTGTTGGCACAGGGGAACGCTTCAATGATTTCATAAAATCTTCCAATGACATCTCCTCTTGTACCATTTCTATAAGGGAGTGTTTGTCTATGTCTTGACTTCCAATAGCCCAATAACCACCACAAGAATCTGACTCAAAGGTGTAATACTTCATAGCCCCTATGTCTATTACCCCATATTTTGCTTCTGGCACACTGATAATTTTAGGGAAAGTGTATGCAATGTATTTCCCTTTTTCAAGAGAAGTCCTGGTATAAGACTCATCATAGACATCGACAAAGATACCGTCCCAATCTATCTCAAAATTATTGTTTGTCAAGATTTCCTTCATCCATCTAATATCTATTAGTGATTGAAGAGGATTTTTTCCTTGCCTAACCTGTTCAAGCAAATCAGGTATAAATCGGTATTCCAAAAAATAATTGTATGTCATAATCTAAACACCTTTTTGGTTGCAAAGTTAGTTTTTTCCCTCTTTGCAACCAAGCATTTTTGCCCCACAAGGCTTGTGAAAATGAAAGATTATTCCCAGACTACGAGATTACGTGGCAAGGTGATTTTCTTTTCCTCGCCACTCTTACCAATTATTATATATTGGTCTACGAGTGAGCCATCAACCAATGGCTGGAATGCAGCTCTGACACGAGAACATTTCTCGTTGATGGAATTTAGCAACGGATTTGTTACATCCTCAATGCTCTGTAGGACTCTTTCACTCATCCCAAAGGGTTTCAACTTGACATAGATTTGAGTCAACTCCTCTCTAAAGTCTGGCAAGCACTTAAATGCTATTCCTTCTGGATGATTCAAGAACAACAGATATACTGCTTTGACAATTGGCTCCAATTTCACCTCTTTATTGTCATAGTCCGTAAGCAGAATCGTATAATCCTTTGTGATGGTTAGTTTGCTGAGTTTGATTTGATTCTTCAGTTTCTCCTCATGGAATCCCAAACGCTGGATTGTCTTTTCGCAACGTTTTCCCTCATAGTATTTTTCCAATACCTCATTGAAGATATCATTGGGAGAAACGAGATCAAACAATGTCATACACGATTGAACCTTCAGGACATCAGGAAAACCAAGGATATTAAAGGCTGATGGATTGTTGCATACCAATAATGCCTTGGTTATTTCCCTAAGGCGTTTTCCTAATTCCGGATGCTCGAGATAAGCCTTTGCCTCATCTTTACTGCTGATACCATAGAACTCAGAGTTATAGCTATGCCCCAATCCTTTAATCTGTGGAAATACATACCATATCCAATGCCCCCGCTTATGGCCTTCTTTGATTTCACTCAATGCTTCTGAATAAGTAGCCCATCCAGAATCCTGCGCCTTAATAAACCTATCCAAGTCATAATTGACTTCTCCACCACCAAGCGCATCTACGAAACTCTTTGGCAAACTAACATTCTTCAATTCCAATGTCTCCTTAAAAAACTGAGCCATCTCTTCGTCATGATACCCAGCTAATCCACAACCAACACGAGTAACCAAGAAGAACAACTCACTATGCTCTTTGGCGAAAGTAATGAATTTATCCACAGCCGCCTTCACCTCATTGTCTTTTCTGACATCTTTACCAAAGTCAACAGGTATAGCATAACTCTGTCCTTGTAATCCTTCTGCCTGCCCCCATACTGCACCAAACTTCTTACGGGCTGTGCCAGATGCACCACCAGTATGATAGCCCAACGCATTACTGCCAAACACGAATATCTGCTTTGGCAACAGCCTGTCTATATAATCAGGAGTATAACCCAAGTATTCTTTTTCTTCCATATTGTTACATGATTACAATTGAATAATCGTCGTGGCCTATCTGGCCTTTTTTCTTTAGACCTTTGATGTGACTCTGGAGGAAAGGCTTTGTTGTACATTTCTGCAATTTCCCAATGACATCTTTCTCGAAATCTATACCCTCTGATGACATTGCTGTTTTTATAAAGTTACTATTCTTTGTCTGAGCATTTATAGCCTCTAACAACTCATCTGCAAACATATCCTTGTGAGCCACTTCATACATCATTAATATATAATGTGCTAAAGTATCACTAGCCGCAAAAACAAAGCAGTTTTTGTCAATCTTGAACTGACCTTTTCTGAAACCCTTCTCGTTCAATGGATCTTTGCAATTAATCAGATACGGTGGATTGTTGAAATCTACAAGTCGTGTGAACGAATGTTGCAATTCTTTCGTTTTCCGATTAAAGCAGAATGCCACGCTATCACCATAACTAATCCACATTCCATTTTTCCACACAGCTACAAATGTTGCAAACGAGCCTTCATCGTAGAACTTGTTCAGGAAGAGTCCCCCGATCTTCTTGGCCTCTTCCTCACAATCATTATAGAAGGGTTCCCATATTCCATCAATCCATTTGTCAAATGCCTTATAGTTCTTAATGGGCTTATCTGGCAAATGATTTACCAAATAATTAGACCAGCGTTCTGCAAAAACACCTCCGCCACCAGCGCCATCAGATACTGCTATCAATTCTTTTTTTGCAATAACAGCATCTTCGTTGACAATGCCTTCCTCGAATTTCGATAATGATATTGCTCTCATTTCTGACTAATATTTGTAGGTGTGCCAATATCCATCAACTGAATCAACGTAGACATATCCGTATTGGTTGCCATTGCCACATGTCTGCTCTCCACAGAGTCACCACGAATATCGGAAATTGCCTGGTTATAGCGAGTAGGTAGCAGACTCGACATGTCATATAACAACTCTGAATACTTGTCACCTTTCAATTCTTCTTTTCCAATAGGCAGTAATACCTGCTCCATATTATTGGGTGTGATATGAATGTTCCAGAGAAGCACATTACCATCATTTGTAAACATGGCCTTCAATTCGTTTGCTTGTTGCACGATTTGCTCTCTTGTTGCATGATTAAACTGACCATCTGTTATATTGATAATAGTTGGAGGATAACAGTCCTTCTCATGATGATCTTGCATCCATTGATCCAGAAGAGTCTTTGCTTTATCAAAAGCTTGATGTACATGTGTCCAATGCCCATCACATCGAGCACTTAACCATTGAACTTTCTCAATCTCCTTAATCATCGTTCCTTTTCTCGTACGTTTTTCTTCTTTAACGATGATTTTCTTATAGGGATTGTTCTTCAGTTCTTCAGGAGAGACAAAATCGCGACCTGCAAGAGTGCCATTCCAGCCACTATAAACCTCATGGCCGTATCCAATTATTGCAATGTCGTAATAATGTCTTACCTCTGTTGTCTTAATGCACCGGTATACAAGTTCGTTAATCTGGTTATTAACAATTCTGGCCACCGCTTCTGCCAAAGACATTTGCTCTCCGTTTAAGGTGGTAATTCGTTTCATAGATACAGATTGATCTACCAAGAAAATGAATGCAGTAGGAGTATTTCGTGTAATTTGGGCAGTATATGGATTCTTGATTTGGAGAGTTTTTGGTTTTGAAGGAACAGGTATACCAAAATTGCCGATGTTTCTGATATACTCAATCGGAATAAAGTTCTTAACTAACACCTCTGCCTGGAAATATGGCTGTTCTTCTTCTGGTAAATCAAAATGTTTTCGGGCCTTTATCGATTGAAAATGGATACTTTTGAAGTCATCTATAGTGCCGCCTTTGTGTGCGCCGCTTCTAGTGGCGTTGACATTGGCATATTTACTTTCATTCCAATAAACGACCTCTGGATCGATTTCAAGAATCACAGGATTAGATAGTCTTCCGTCTTGCATAGCAACAAACATCATCGGATGCTGAGTCGTGAAACTGACTCTCACATAATGCTGAAGATTGTCTCTCCTGTCAAGATCACGGGACAAAAGTCCACCTCCGGGTTTAGCTATTGTTATTCCCTTGTCTTCACAATCGCCCCATGAATAAAGACCGCCATTCTTGATAATCGACTCTAAATTGTCTCTATCGGTGAAGTGATACAATTTCGTTATTTTGTGCTCATCAAGCACAGCCTTGAATTCTTTCCAATTACTCTTTTTCTCCATATCTATAATTCTTTATTCGTTAAACAACTCCAGTTCCTGAATATTACCTTTCTCTCCCGATTTTTTTGTTTTTTTAGGAGATTCTGTTTCTGTGGGGGCATCAGGTATATTATCTCCATATGGATACGTCCCTTCAACATACGCTTTAATGAGGGATGCATGAGATAAAGGCTTCCTGGCATTCTCCACATCTGCATTGGTATCATAATCAAGAAGTATGATGGTCTTTCCTTCATTACTTGCAGTTCTCAGTCGCTCAATAATATTGGCAACTTTATTTTCTAACACCCATTTGTATGTGGGAATATAAATCTGCTTTCTGGCCTCAATATATCCAAGAAGTTCCGTCCCGTTTACTCCTTTTCTATGACCAAGAGGCTTTCCGAAACGTCTTACAGTACGTTTGATATTCCTCATTGTGTCATTTTGGAACAACTGTACATCCACATCGCAACTTTCAAAAACTTTAAGCCCTTGCCAAATGGCCTCCACGCACGTCGCTGTATAACCTTCACTAAACGGCACTGGGATACCACCATGTGGATAGAATGGGCTCAGTTTCACCAAACCATCAGTAGCAGTACTCGTAACATCAACTGGTATCGCACCTGGATATTGTTTTAATATCGTTGCTAGTTTCTTTCTTTTTGATTCAATTATAATCATATTCTACGTCCTCCACTCTTTAAACATATTAATGCACATACATATGCAACTATAAATACCATAATAAAACGTTATTGGGAGCAGTATAAATGCAAATAGACAATTACCAAATGAGCCATCACGTTTTATATAATCAAAAAAGCAAAAATACCATGTCGGTAATCCAAGACATAATCCCCATCCTACTGCAGGTAATATCGCACTTCCTCGACTATTAACAATATCGAATATGACAAACAATATGATAGTTATATTTATCAATAAGGCTGCCTGCCATTTCGTTGCTTTCTCTCTTTTCTTTTGCTCCAAAATTTTTCTTTGATATTCCGCGATATCTGTATCAGTCTGAACTTTCGTTCTGTGGTCCCAATGCCTGTAATCGTAAGCATTGTCAATATCATCAATCCCTGTTCTTATTGCACAAAATGTCACCTCAACATCATTAACGGTTCTCGTTTCAGTTCCTTTCTTAAGTTTTTCTTTAGATTCTTCTTGGAGAGTTATTGCTGTAAACAACTTGCTTATAGGCGTAAGTGTTTTTATATTCAAATAGAAATCTAAATCTTTACAAGCTTTTACAAATAATGACTTATAATTGGTAGATGTTTCTATAATAGATGGAATATCCCTGAAAGCATCTGACTTATCGATGTCGACATAATCATTTTTGGAAAATAGCAGTCTGTCTTCTGCTCCATATTTTTTTAAAAAACTTGGTTTTATAAAGAATACACATAATGACAATAAAATGGAAAGAATGGAGAAGTCATCAATATGCTCATCAAATTTGTCCTCATTTCGTTGAGGATGACAAAAATCAGGAGATCCCACTTCTCTTGATTTCTGCCCCTTCATGGATGGTACATACATGCCGTCATAATCAACAAGAACAAGATTTCCATCATTTTTCACAAGAATATTATCAGGTTTCAAATCGCCATGAGCAAAAGGCTGAGCAATAAGCCATTTCACTAGTTGATAGAAATTATCAAGAAATTTTTCCAATGTCTTTTTCTTTTTTAGATTTTGATGCAAATATTTGTCAAGAGGCTTTCCTTCAACCCAATCCATCAATAAGATTGGAAATTCATTTTCATTGGAGTTGTTTGTGTCTACAAATAGTTCGTTCTCTAAATATTTTATTGGTATAAGATAAGGTGAAGAAATACCATTCAACTCTTCTGCTATTTGCTTATAGCTCTCAGCGCGTCCCTCTTGTTCTTTTGTAAAACATTTAACAGCATATAGTTTACCGCTCTGTTCATCTTTCATTTTAAAGACTACAGCAAAGTTGCCACTCGTCATTACGGGTATTCCATCGTCACCCAAAACAGGTCTAAGATATCTTAGCTCCTCAAAGTTATCTTCTGCCGACTTTATGGCTTCTATGTATTCAGATATAAGTGGATAATTCATACAGTTAACTCAGGGTTTGTTCAAAAGTCTTAGCCTCTAATTGAAAAAATTTTATGGTTTGTGTCATTAAACAAGTTTGTGACTTATTCCATTGATCGCATAGACATTCATATGAAGTCTGGTCTGTATTTAAAGAATTCTTCTCCTCTTCTGACAAACCTTGACTCATACGACATACGATATACCAAGGGCATTTTGCATTAGTAGACACAATTCTTTTATATAATATTTCCACACCTAATAATCTCGCTGTTTCGCAATAGGGAAGTGTGTCTTTTTTTGAACTATTTGGCATTATAACAAGATTGTTTGCTTGTATTAACGGCAATCCATATTTCTTAATTAACATATTTATTGAATCTTTTGCAAAATTGATGTTGTTGTCATATAACATATCAAGCAAATAACTTTGGCTGCTTTCTGATTCATTCTTGCACGATTGAGCGACTAAATTTAAATAATCAACTTTCATTCCAATAATGCCTTTTATGCTACTTAAAAATTCATCCAAAAACAAAGGTGTCGCTTTTTTCATCGGAATAGTTTCATCCTTATAATTAATCGAGAAATTATCTAACACATACGAATACAATTCTTTTCCATTTCCTATTCTGTGCTTAATCGCATAATCAGCGACATCAAAGAATGCTGCCCCCGGATTATCAAACATTAAAGCACATATACACAAAGAAATCATCATATTCTCGTCATCACATAAGGATGGATATTTATTTGCACATATAAGTTGAACGATTCGGTACGGAAAAGCGTTATGGAATCTATCAACATTTGGATCAACCTTGCGTTGAATCATATGTGCCATACTTTCAATGATTCCCCAGTAGCCAAAATCTATTTCATTATCTACAGCCTCTTCATTTATGTAATCATATACACCAATTCTAACAGAGCAGTTGTTTGCCTTTGCTAGCTTCAACATTGAGTCCGAAACTTCCACAGCATCAACGTTATGGCTTCTATAATGCTGAGTTCCCAATGTCTTTCTCAATGAATTCTCATAATTCTCGATTCCATTATCTATTTTTGATATTTTTATAGGTAAAGCAATTGTTTCTAAAGAGTGAATATATTGTAATAATTTCAAAAAACATAAATTAAACATCTTGCATCGACAAATGCCAAATAGTGTTAGCAGGTGCTGGTAATAATGTATATACTCATGCAAAAGGACTCCATATTCCTTTTGCGACAAGTTTTCCGTGACTAATTCACCATTCTCGCTTATACTGATATCGTAATCTCCATTTAAGACAATATGAAAATGGTTTGTCTCGTTTCTATTTGCAACACCTGTTATATAGTCAATGTCAAAACAACTCATTCAACTACTATTATTTAACTTTTATTCATTTTTCTAAGTCAACCACGCCAAACATATTATTCTTATGTAGCTCTTCGATAATTGACTTTTTGTCTTCTGGATTAAAGATAGTCTTTTTTGTACCTTCTACTAGAATATTTCTCAGCCATCCTTGCTTTTCAAACATATCATAGAAATACGAATAAGACCCATTTGGTATAAGAATTACCTTTAACAAATCACAATCTTTTGTGAATTGGAAGGTGTCGATTTTCACATTTCTGCTTAATATCCGTATTTCTTCTAATTCGCTACAGTTTAAGCATAAAGAACTGCCGATTGAACCTACCGATTTGGGAATTGTAATACTTTTCAATGATGCGCAATCAGCAAACGCGTAACTTCCGATTCTTTTCAGACTATTTGGCAGAGATATTTTTCTCAAACTGAAGCAACCAGAAAAAGCAGAGTTCCCAATTTCTTCAACAGTATTAAGGATATCTATCTCTTCAGAATTATACAAACATGAAACTACTTTTATATAATTGCTAGAATACAGAATACCGTTCCTTATTATATATCGTGGAGAATGTGAGAGCACTACACAATTACAGCCTTCAAAAGGATTATCTCCTATAAAATCAACTGATGATGGGATTATTATTGATTTAAGATTTATACAGCTTTGAAACACATGGCTCCCTAATTGCTTTATCCCGTCTTGCAATAGTATTTTATCCAATTTAATACAGCGAAAAAAAGCACTGTTCCCAATAGATATAATCGTATTTGGCAATTCTACTTCTTGAAGATTTTCACATTCGCTAAAGACTTCTTTCTCTAAAACTTTGACACTATCTGAAATTATGGCCTTTTTTAAATGTTTACACCAACTAAATAGACCTTTGTCTAGTTTTGCAATTGCCCCCGGAATTGCAATTTCCTTCAACTTAGTATGAGAAAAAGCATACTCTCCGATAGATGAAACAGATGATGGTATTTCGATTCTTTCTATCATACTGTCATAAAAGGCAGATTTCCCAATATTTCTTACAGACAATGGAATATTAAGCTCTTCAACTTTACAAAAAGCAAATGCGTATCCTCCAATATAATTAACTCCTTCCAATACAGACGAATTAATATTGCTTTTATCAAAAGTTGCAATAATTGCCTTTTCATCAGCAGAATATAGGCAATTATTCTTTACCTTGAATTTGTTGGAATTGCAAACAATCTTGGTTTCAGTCCATTTCTTATTTAGTGGAGAACCAGATATTTGTTCCACATTTTCAGGAATTACCAAGATATCAATCCCACTATTATTAAAACATCCACACCCCAAAAACTTAAGACTTTTAGGTAATTCTATTCTTTTCAAATTACCACAGGCCGCAAATGCTTGGTCACCTATTGACTTCAGTCTTGATGGTAGTTCAATGTGTTCTAGGCCTTGCGACCATAAAAATGCAGAATTACCTATATGCAACAATGAACTTGGAAAGCGAACCTCTTTGAGAAAGTGATATTTAGGATAAATTCTTTCAAAAGCTTTATCGCAAATAACTTCTGTTCCATCTTTAACTTGATATGTTGAATATGGGAAAGACGAAGGTATAGTAAGAAGTTTTTTTCCATCTTTGCTATATTTCACTCCATATTCATCTTCTATTGCATCGACTAAGTCTTTAGCAGTTACAGGGAAACTAAACTCGTCAAAATTATCACTATAATATGGTGCAGGCTTTTGAACATCAAAGAAAGATATCGACATGTTTTGCAAATTCTTATTAGAACATGCAAGCATAAACATACTTACAAGATTATTGATTACATTATCTTGAGATGGAAATATTTCTTTCAAAAAATCACTACTCCCAATATTTCTATAATCTTCTTTCGACAACAGAAGTCTATCTTCAGCACCATATTTGTTCAGCAATTGATTGTCGATAGATATAGATTTTAGCGAAAGAAGTATAGAAGCCAATGGAAAATCATCAATATGCTCATCGAAATCAATCTCGGTCCTTGATGGATGCCTAAAATCTGGAGAACCAAGTTCACGAGCCTTTTGACCTTCCATAGCAGGAACGTACATACCGTCATAATCAACAAGTACAAGTGTTCCATCTCCATGAACAAGGATATTGTCAGGCTTCAAGTCGCCATGGGCAAAGGGTTGCGGAATGAGCCATTGTGCTAATTGGCTGAAACGATAGGCTAGCATCTCCAAAGCATATTTGTCATCAAGGTTCTCACGAAGATATTTGTCCAACGTCTTGCCTTCCACCCAGTCCATCAATAACACCGGAAACTCTGTTTCGTTTGTCTGCTTCGTATCTACAAACAGTTCTTTCTCCAAATATCGAACAGAAACAAGATAAGGTGAAGATACGTCTTTAAGTTCCTTGGTAATTTCACGGTAAGCCTCTACACGACCTTCCTGTTCTTTAGTAAAACATTTCAAGGCATATAGTTTGCCGCTCTTCTCATCCCTCATCTTAAAGACCACCGCAAAGTTGCCACTTGTTATTACTGGTAGCCCTTCATCATCCAATACTGGTCTAAGATAACTAAGTTTCTCAAAGTTATCTTCTGCCGACTTTATGGCTTCTATGTATTCAGATATAAGTGGATACTTCATATTTCAATTCTAAAAAGGTAAATCATCCGGATCATACTCCACAGGCTTTTCATGCTCATTTATAGCAATAGTTAGTTCAGCAATGTGCATAGCAAAATAATCAACTATACCCATTTCTGATAACACGTAGTAGAGCAAATCAACCATATAACTCACATCGCGTTTAAACCACCCCTCTATTCGCTTACTCGAATCCAATCTTGTGATTTTGGTAAAATCACCTTTTATGCCAAATATAATTGCATCAAGAGCACCCATTGTGTTATTCCATGAAGTAAATTGGATAATACATTTATCCCAAAGACTCTTTGGGAGCCATATCATCTTCGTCTCTTCATTGAATAATACAGAAAGAAGCTTTGTCTCTGATTGTCCCATTCCATAATTAATCCCAGTTAAGAAATCCCTAATCTTATCTGTTAGTATCATTTTGTTATAGAACTTCTCAAACTCTTCGGATTGCTTGTTCTCCAAATAAGAATTAAGTCTTAATTGAATATCATTGTTAAATTGCAAGTCCTTCTGGCGACGCATTTTAAACTTTTCCCTAAAAATAGAGAGGGCATTATTAACCTTTATGTCACTTCCCATAATATTCATTATGAGGTAGTCCATTCTTTCAAATACCTTGTTAACATCGACGAATGCATTGATTTCTAACTTATTTTTCCCCAAATAGAATATAAACATATCTGACGCATCATAATACGCATATTCAGGTCTGTCACCGCCACTGTATTGACAAAACAAATCTAAGATCATCTGATTTGTCAAAAATGGATGTTTGTTTTTATTGCTTGAAATGATAATATCAATATCATGCGGAATATAAGAAGCCGGAACCAAGCCATGCATGTATAAACCTAATGAACCTGTCAGTACATAATCTATACCATTAGCTCTCATTAAATCGTCTAATTGCTTTAGTCCATCTATTACTTGATTAATTGTTATAGGATGTTGGGGCTTCTTAATAGAGAATTCACTTAAGATATCAACACCTTTTATAAGGTAGCCTTCAATCGTCCCCGTCTTAAAGGGCTTCTCAAGAGTTGGAATAGAAATAGGAAATCTATGATGGCATAAAGCCGTAAAAACACATATGAGTGTCCTCAAAGACTCATCGTTAGTTAAAAATAATTCCTTAATGACCTTTTGCTGGTCTATATTAACGTAATCTGTTTTAGAAAACAACAGTCTATCTGGTGCACCATATTTTGACAAAAGATCTGGATATTTTGAAATCCCAACAAGTGAGACCAGAATAGACATGACAGGA
Source organism: Prevotella sp. (assembly GCA_017964785.1). Taxonomy (GTDB): domain Bacteria; phylum Bacteroidota; class Bacteroidia; order Bacteroidales; family Bacteroidaceae; genus Prevotella. The sequence goes on along the minus strand of JAGCRH010000062.1, from coordinate 22,055 downwards.
AAATCATCAATGCACTGATCAAATACGTTTTCATTCCTAAGAGGATGCCGAAAGTCTGGAGAGCCAAGCTCTCGTGCCCGTTGTCCTCTCATCGCAGGAACAAACATGCCATCATAGTCTACCAATACAAGTGTTCCGTCTTCACGAACGATGATATTGTCAGGTTTCAAATCACCATGTGCGAAAGGCTGTGGCAGAAGCCACTGGGCCAACTGGCTGAAACGGTAGGCCAACATTTCGAGGGCATACTGATTACCAAGATTCTCACGAAGGTATTTATCCAGCGTCTTGCCATCAACCCAATCCATCAACAGTACTGGAAACTCTGTCTCCTTTGTCTGGTCTGTATCTACAAACAATTCTTTTTCCAGATATTGAACATTTGTAAGATACGGTGAAGAAACATTCTTTAATTCTTCAGAAATCTGTCTATAAGCCTCCGCACGACCTTTCTGCTCTTTAGTAAAGCATTTAATAGCATAGAACTTTCCAGTCTTCACATCTTTCATCTTGAATACCTCTGCGAAGTTTCCACCAGTCATAACTGGGAGTCTGTCAGCACCTAAAACTGGACGTAGATAACTCAATTCCTCAAAGTTATCTTCAGCCGACTTAATAGCCTCAATGTATTCTGAGATTAATGGATAGTTCATAATTTTGCCACTTTATTTACGATGTCGTCAAATCTTTCACTTACGTCAACCATCCAATCAGGTAATTTCTTCAACGCTTGATAGACAAGAGCATCTGGCATCTTCTTGTAATAGGCGAATGCCATAGGACCTGCTATTGCAGCGAGAGTGTCGGCATCGCCCCCAAGGGAAATGGCGAGTTTGATACAATCAACATAATCTTTGGATTCTATGAAACAGATGATAGCAGGGCCTACAGTACCTGCACAAGTGGAGTTGAATGCATACGAGTCATGGAAATCTGCATACTTCTTATTTGACCAGTCCGGATAGTATCTATCAAGGATTTGCTCGCGAACGAACTCCTTGTCTTTACCATTCTTCAGATGAAAGATAGCGAGGGCAGTTGCTTCTGCACCTTTGAAGCCTTCTGGATGATTATGCGTAGGAGCTGCCGTTTCATGTGCCATACGAATGCACTCTTCTTCAGTTTGTGCCAACCATCCTGCCGATGAGCAACGCATGGCAGAACCATTACCAAGACTGCGGTACGGTTTAGGATTATGACTGGTCATCCACAACTTGAACTTGCTGCCAAAACCTGCGTGGCGATGTTCGTTTGCGCATTTCCACAGATTCATTGTCATATCAAGTTTGTCAATTAATGCTTCTGCACATGCAAACGTAAGTACTGTGTCATCTGTGAAGTGGGCTCTGGAACTGAACATTTTCACCTTGTCATAGTCTTTTATACGGCGAGACTTGCCTTCATAAGCACTCCCCGCTATATCACCTATTGCCTCGCTTATCAAATAATTCTTCATACGCATCTGACATTTATATGTTGCAAAGATAATCAAAAATCGTCTATTTTGTAATAGGTATGCATCCCACAAGGCTTGTGAAAACTCATTTTGAGTTTATTTTGCAATGAATTGCAATGCCGCCAGTATTATAATTCCTGCTATGATTATCCATCTGTTAATGTTTGATTGGTGAACAATGTCATCGACAGATGCCTTTATGGTTTGCTGTAATTCTTCTGCCTTCGTAGCATTTGAGCTTATGCTATTTTCTATTTTTTGAATAATGGTATGATTCAATTCTTTAGTGGCTAAGGCTTCCCTAAGAAGGCTGTCAGAGTTAGATCTAATATCTTGACAGCAGTTTTCAATAGAATTTGATTTCTCCTTTATATCATCGCAAACCTGTTTTACTGAGGATATGGCATTTGCAAGTTCCTGGAGTTTTGTATCTTTCCCTGAATGAAGAGTTTCTATTTTGCGTGTCTTCTCATCAATATAGCCCTTTATTGTGTTTGATGTTGTATTCGAGATTCTACCAACATCCTCCTTTATCACGTCAAGAACTTCATCCTGTGACCTCTGTGATTCTTTTAAGTCATTTGATAGGGTTTCCAATAAAGCCTTAACGTTGTTTACATCTTTGATGGCATTATCAAAAGAAGAACCAAGGATCTTCAATGCATTAACCTGTTCAGACAACTTTCCGTTCTCTCTTTCTAACTTAACTAAGAAACTATTCGTATCGGCTTCAAATCCATCCTTGGTTTCGTCAAGTTTGGATTTAAATAAATCAACCACCTCTGAGCATGTTGCCCTCATTTGCTCAATGGCATTTTTGAATGCTGTATCGTTACCAACTTGAATACCTTGAAGTTCCTTCTCCCATTGTTTCAGTCCCTCTTGAACGGAAACGAGAGTGTTAACATAGCCAGAAACGACCTGTTGTAGCTTGTCGCTGGCATTCACGGTAGCCTCTACCTGTTTCTTCGCTGAGTCAAGATCCTTTAGGTTCTGCTCCAGTCTCTCTAATGCTGAATTAATATCGTATGGCATATCCTTTAATTTAAATATTTATTTGCTATCTCATTTAATTTCTCCTCATGAATGAATAGAAGTATACTGTCCTTACCTTGATTTACAATGCTCTCCTCCAATTGTTGATCATGTACTTTAGGCTTTATCATGGCTGTATATTCGTCAATACAATCCCACACATCCATTCCGTCCTTCTTTGAAAGTGACATAAAACTTTCATGAAAGTTTTTAATGGCATCTGACCTTAATGTGTCGTTAGTTCCGACTCCTAAGAAGGTCACGCAATAAGTGAAAAGTAATTGAAGTGCTGCATTGTCAGGGTGTGCACGTAAAGACAGGAGTGTTGCACCGTATAAGTGCTTTACATTGTCAACCTCACTGCCTGATGAGTCCTTATTCATAATGTCGATATACTTCTTCACTATATCAAAGTCATCTCTTCCCTGATCATCTGTGTCATAGGTAAGGGAATAAGGCTTGTCTTCCACCGTGTATCCTTCTCTGGCGTATTTTGAGTTGAAATATAGGTGGATAAACTCTTTAAGCCAATTGTCATTCCCTGACTCTGCTCGTTTTAAAACACTATCTTTGCATGCTATTCGCATATCCTCTATGGCACGATAACGCTTCTTTTCCAGATTCTGATAGACGAATTTTGTTAGATAACCTAAACATTTGTCCAAGTAGTTACGACCGTCCTGAGAATTTATCTCATCAACCCTCTTTTGTGCCTGTTCAGAAGAATAGTATTTCCTAAAGAAATCAAACATGTGAGCCTTGAACTCATCATCAGTCTGCTTATGAATCTTCAACTCGTATGTTTCCGAGAGATAATCTATCGTAACGTCCTCAACTAAACCGATACAACACAATCTGTATATTGCCTTATCTGTGTCCGCTTTGTCACGCTTTTGACAGAATAGTTTTCTTAATGATTTGTAGGTTGTCTCATCTCCATGACACCTAAGCCAATTAGAATCATTTGAACATTTGGCAATCTGAGCGATTAACGACTCAAAATCACCGACCTTATTCAATTTTAGTTTCCCGTAACGGTTTTCATCGATATTCTGCCATTGCTTCTGAATAGCAATTTTTTCAATCTCAGCCTTTATCGACTGCTCAAATCCATCAGAATCTTGTTGGAAATTGTTTTCCCATGAGACCGTCACAAAAACATAACCATCCTTATCAGCTTTCGACATAGCCGCATAAATGCCTTCCATTATATCATCCACTCCATCCAAAGGACGCAGAAGTGCTCTTGCCGAGTGATCTTCATATTCTTTTAACATACTGATAAGTGCTTCTGATATTTCCTTGCATAAGTTATATGTGAAATTTGTTTGTCGGTAATTAGCTTGCAAGTCACTGAGGTATATGTAGCCGTATTGTTTGTCGTTTTCTTCTTCTGATACAATAGTTATTGTGTTTGTTCCGGCGTTGACTTTCAACAGAATGTCTTCATTCCCCAGGTCGTCTCTTAGACGTGCTTGAATTGCTCTAAGATGATTGGGTTTGACGTTCATAAGCCTATCTGTCATTTCCCAGAGGATAACTTTTTCTTTGTATAAGCCCCTGAAAGAATTATTATGGAACCACATATCAATATTCTTATCAATATTCTCTACGAAGTCTCTATCTCGCAGGATATTGATAATGGATCTACTATCTTCTTCCGAGCAATTATTCTGTATGCAAACATTCAAGAAATCATTAAATAGGATAAACTTGTTAAGATATCGCTCTAACCAGATAGGGTCTTTTTCTTTCCCCATAACATAACGAATATCATTTATCTTATCAGCCGTAAGGTGTATATATTCGGTAGGATCAAACAATATGTATGCAATAGCATTTCTTCGATCACGACCGCCACGGCCAGCTTCTTGAACGAAACTCTCAATGGATGAAGGGTGATTGAAATTGACGGTAAAACGAATATTTGGTTTGTCTATTCCCATTCCAAAAGCCTTCGTAGCAACCATCAGATTTTGTTCGTTTTGATTGAATAGCTTCATGTCACCAGATGGTTTGTCGCCTCCGATAAAGGTACCTATTTTCAGATATTTGGCCTCTGATAGCAAGGAAGAAGATATACCAGGATGATTTCCATAGACACTATCAACGACTCCAAGTGAACCGTGAGCATGAGGACAGAATACAATTCCGGCATTGTCATATTTTTCTTGAGAAGACTTTGCAAAAAACGTTTCTGATGAATATTCCACAATTTTGCAAGGTGAATCTATCGTGGCTTCATTTATTGCTTCTATATCTTGAGGAACATTCCCTATCAATTCTACTAGTTTCTTCTTTTTTGTAATTGCTACAATGTTCTGAAGTTCTCTATCGATATTAGCATTTAACACATTTTTGTCATTAGGGTCTCGCAGTTCGTCGAAATCAGAATGAACTTCAATAATGCGATACGTCAATTCCTTTCTTTCATCATTCTCAGGCCGAACGATGGCATCGCTGTCAATAGTCAAGTTCCCTCCAAGCGTAAGCTCACGTTCTACATCGGCCAAAACATCAAAAGAAGCTGTTGCGGTAAGACCCATTATAGAAAGTGGTCGTTCTGACTTAGTACGCATAAAGTTAATCATATTGCGACCAAGGTGTAAATATGAGGTACGGAAATCATGTCCCCATTCAGAAACACAGTGAACCTCGTCTATTACGCCATAAGAGAAGTGAACATGATTCTTCTCAGTCATAGTAATGAGGCTTTCTCGGAAATTCTCCATCATAAACCGCTCTGGGGAGAGGAGCATAAACTGCACGGCTCCTTTTTGGAGTAGATTGAGTTTGTGAGTCTTTTCTGCTCCTGACATAACGCTATTGACGCAATCGCAAGCATCAATCCGGACATCCCGCATCCCCCTGACTTGATCAACCATCAACGAAACCAATGGGTCAACAATAATTGATACTCCTGGTTGAAGCATACACGACAATTGATAAGTCAAAGATTTACCTCCGCCAGTTGGCAATAGTCCGATAGTCGTTTTGTCTGCTAATGCATGACTTAGAATCAGCAATTGACCAGGCCTGAAATTGGGTTTGCGGAATATTTCCTGCAAGAAGTAAGTCAACGTTTCCTCACGATTCTTGATACTAACAAAAAGGCCTGACGTATCTTTTTTCACAAGAGCCGGGTATTGTATGTTCTCTGCAGTACATACAGAACGGTCTTTCTTTTTGTAATGAGAGGTACGAGTGATATAGACAACATCTGTGTCAACTGGTAAGGGCAGGGCATCAATACCATCCTTTAGCAATATCGCAATATCTATACATAAATCAAACTTGGTTTGGGGAACTTCTATAGTTGGCTTAAGACCTAAATGTAAATCCGAATCTATAAATTCCTTGGTGGATACTATTTGCAAGTCGACTGTGGGTAGATGAATTTGCCTACCAGAAAGTTCATATATCTTTTGAAGCTTTGTTTTCAGATCTTCTATTGCGATGGCGGCGCATGGAATATCTCTTTCAACGACTATAATATTCCATGATTCGGCATCCATTTTAAGATGTCCAGACATCATTGCCTCAAGCAATAATATTTCGACACGGGCTATTGCCAATGGGGACAGAACTATTTCTAAAGCCTTCCTCCATTCTCCTGCTATAGACTTTGTACAGTTACCTTTTAGGGTTGACAGATACTGATTAGTTACCGCTTCATTTTCCCATCCATTTAAAAAAGAGTTGTCTGTAAGATGTTCTATACGATACGTGTCCCATCCACTCATTAGAGAAGACTTGTCCCTTTGCTCATCTCTTAGTCGTTGGAATATGTTTGAATGGAATGGCATGCCATCTAACTCTACGATAAAGCCTGTTCTTCCATCACCATAAGGTATCTCTAAGGCAAAATCTACTCGTTGGTCTCTGCTGAATGTCCTGTCCGGGATAGTAACTATGGAAGACAAAGAACGTTGTGGCTCCAATACCTGACACAAATATTCACTTTTGCTCCCTTTTAGATAATTGCTGATGAATTGCTTCTCAAAAGAGCTTTCAAGCATGTCACCATTATAGTATTCTACATCAAATCGAGGATCAATTACGTGTAACGCTTCGAAAATTGCTTTTGCAGTTATGGAATGAGTTGAGTGATAGTCAAGGACACCGTCTTTCGAAGGCTTGTTTGAAATATGAAATATGTCAGAAAAGTAATTTTCGATATCAATAGGCGCTTTTGTCGGCAATCCTCTAGAGATTATGTTTGAAAGAACTGCTAATTCAGAATTTTCGTTGATATATCGACCATCTAATGATACATTTGATTTGACGTCAAAAGAACAAAGTGAATTATACAATGCTTCTATTTCTTGATTCATGTCAGAATTGGCAATCTCTTCTGAAATCGCATCAAGAATATAGCCAGCAAAGAATTGGTCTTGTTTATGTGATTCTTCGATACGTTTCCTAATATCTATAATAGGTTCAACGTGTACAAATTCCTTAAGGAAAACTCGCATCGAGATAGTCCACTCTTTTAGCCACGCACCTTTTTCTTTATTCATGATAGCGAACATTGAATCAGGTGCGGTTGCCGCTATAAACTCGTCAACGCGCCTATTATTGCTATAGTATGGACCGACACAAACAAAATAGTTCATGCCGTTAAAACTTTGCTGGAATAGATGGATAAAACGTGCCAGATCAAAACTATCGACATCAAGAATGTTGCTAAATAAATGTAGCTTTATCGTAGTTGACGGAACGAAATCTTCTTGTTTTAGTTCATCGAATACTTTTGTCGTTGTAGTGACAGATATATTTGAATCTATGCATTCAATCACATCGCATGCGCGTTTAACAGCCTCTTTCGATGGCTCAATTAGATGAATGCCTTTTATCTTGTAAGATACGTTCTTAGACTTCAGAAAATCAAGCAGACAAATTGTAGCAATGCCTTGCCCACATCCCCAATCGTATATTTCAAGTTCATTAGAAAACAAGTCAATATCGGCAGGAATGCATCCAAATGCAGTGTCAAGTTTGGCTTTGTGCATTTTGCCAAAGCACCTAAGATACATATTCAGATGGACTTCATCATCCAAAATACCAGTACCACGTTTAAGGTCATTGTATAATTTGTCAAGCACCATCCTGTCAGAAGGCAACATACTTATCGCAGTATCTCGCATCCCCAGAAAAGTAATATTATCTCTTAACCTTAATCTTCTTATGAATTCTGAGGTTTCATGTGCTAAAATGGTTTCTTTGTTTGTTATTTCTAATTCGTTTTTTGATAGAATTTCTCCTCGATCCGATATCATTAATTCCTTTTTATTGAGAACAACCTTCCCAATCCCATTATTCCAAGAAAAAACGTGTGTGAATGTCATGGTATGTTTGCATGCACACTCTTTTTCTTGGATTTCCCCTAAAGAATCGAACTGAGGCTTAATAATAATATCGAAATTAGAATTAACAAACCCCCATTTTTGATTAATTCTAATTGGGCAAGGCCCATTCGCAAAGTCCCACCAAGCTTGATAAAAATGCTCACTAGGGAAATCCAACACAAATGAATCATTAAAATATACCTCATCTATGTCGAAATAAATGTCAGACTCACCAATACATTCAAAGTCTTTTATAGGTGGGTCTTTTGTGGTTCTTTCTAAACCATCGTCATAAGCCAGATTCCAAGAACCCTCTCTTATGTAGAAACTCTTCAGCATTTTACCTTTACCTTCCTATTATTGTTTCTGATTCCTTTTTGTCTTGATGGTGCTTCCAATTAGCGAGGGCAATCTCTTTACTCGTATTCGCATAGCAATACTCACAGAGGTGAACACATGTATTATATTCCCCAATGTCTTTGCTCTTCATGCATCCGCAGAATTCTCTTTGTCCTTTGTCCCTGTTATCGCCACGAGTAGCATAAGTGTTATTAGGAAGAATAATCGCATCTGGCGGTAGCGGCTCTGTATCTCCAAAGATAGAAGGGCTTGGCATAGGTTTTATCTTTACTTTCAGAAAGTCCATGAGGGCTTTATCGTGGTACGCTAACCTAATAATCAGAGCATCATCAACACAATGGTTATGCTCGATACCATAGTGCTTAAGGTCAATCTTCTCGCCACAAGTTGCCAACGTATATCCCCAAGACTGGTTTAGTTTGGCTAGTCCATTTGCCAACTCCCGCATTTCATCTTCAGTCCAATCTCTACTAGTGATGCCGTTCTTTTCGAGATTTGATTTCACCTTCCTATATAAGGCGATATCTGCATAGCTAAAGACGAGCTTCTCTGTATAACCTTTCAATTGATTTCCAATATTCTCTATCTTCCCAAGAAGCGTATCAATGTCAATTGTATCAGTAAGCATCAGAGGGTCAAATCGCCAAATAACGCTACCCATGCCTAATTTATCAACCAACCGTTTGAAAGTATCGATTCGATAATCCAAAGGCTTTACTCCATTTTCTAGGCCTTCTTCAACATAGTCATTCAACGTGTATTGGATATAACATCCTATTCCCCTTTCTTTCAACTCATCCAAATGGTCTAGAAGTGGGGATGGGTCTTTTGACCAGAAAACGATGAAGCGCGTATTCTTATACGACACATAACCTTTAACACCGTTAAATGGATTAGTCCAAGCAGAATAACCAACCTTCAGTCGATGGAAAAACCAATCTGCATAAAAAGCAGGTATATCCGTACTTCTACTGGCAGAAACAATCTCTGGAACTTGCATTTGTACAAGTTCACCATTTTCTCGTGGTAATATCTCTTTATCCCAACTTGCCATAATAGATACCTTTTTTACAATGCATAGAACACAGACAATATCTTCCAAACATGCTTGTTATGTTTGTCATCAAATCCAACTTTCTCAACTTTTACATTTTGTCCCTTTATGAATGCTGTCATTGAATAATACTCTCCATACATGGATCTATTAATGTAAGCAGTTTGCCCATCTTCTGATTTGATGATTATATAGTTCTTATCAGTGTGAACTACGACACCTTCAATAATAGTACCCAAAGCGACGTCCGTATCATTAACAATTACCGTTTTCTTAGAGGTGGGCCCTTTCACAGGAGTTGCGCTTAAATACAGTAAGCCACGTTCAGAATTTGCATGCGAGAAAAACATTTCATTAATTTCTTTAGGCTTTAAACCATTCTTAATTGCTTTTTGCTGTTGACGTAAATTCATAAAAGCTTCTCTCTTGCCAACTTTAAAAATAAGCATTTTTCTTTCATTCTGCGTGACATACTCTACTTTAACAGGACAATCAATGCCAAATGATTTGTCTGCAATTGAGAAATCTGTGCCACTTAGCCCTATTAAACAATCATTAAATGAACCCAAATCATCATATTTACATGGTATTTTTATTGAGCCATCTTCATTTTTAATACCCCAAAGTCCAACTTGACATACTTTGGATAAACCACCTTCAAGCTTTTGCTCATTTGTGTCAATAATATGGCAATTTACATCAATGAAACCTTTATACCCGTCTTTTTCAACTTCCGCCTTTTTGCTTATATCAAGATTCCCAATATAATCATAATCCTTAGCAATCTCTATACCTTTCTCGTTAATGATGCTATAAGTTCCATTATGCTCTGTCTTGAATTTCTTTTCTGCCCAGATTTCAATTTTTGAATAAATTGCCTTACATAATGGTAAGCCATTAGAGTCCATTAACCCCCATAACCAATCTCCATTTACTATCTCAGCATATTTCAAAAGTTCAGGATCTAGTTTTTCTATTCTTTTTGCTCCTGTAAAAACTAACTTATAATCAGCATTAAAGACATCTATGCCATCAATTCTTTGGGCTTCGACCCATCCTCTGTGGACTTTGATATCTTCATATTCAAAGGGAATTCGAATTAAACCATCATATGTAAGTAAGCCCAGTTTCTCTTTTCTTTCTCCTATAATGTAATTGGTCGTTGACTTTCTTTCTGAAGCTTCAATATCCTGAAGTATTTCTTGCCTTTGTTCTTCTGTCTTCCTTACCTTTTCTCCTTCTTTTATTTGTTCAATTCTCCAAAGTTCATCTAATCGTTCAAGTATTTCTTTGTTGTTTTCCTCAATACTCTTAATCTGTTTTACATATAATAGATTTTCTTCCAGAAAAAACTTTTCTGCATCTTTATAATATGGTTTATATGCATTATCAAATGTCAAATCGGAAAGGGAGATAAATTCGCCACCCAACTTATCTGAAGTGTTACCATTTTCATATTCCCAATTTCCATCAGGTTTTATCCAGTTACACTTTAATATCAATTCTCCTCGTTCTTCACTTTGTTTTTGCGCGTCTTTATCGAAAATGAATATGTTGAAATGATTGTTGTAATAAATGTCTTTAGTCATCATATTGGTCAGATCAACGTGTTCCGCTTGCTCGTCGAAATTGAATATCCATATAATATGGGTATTATTCATTCGATAGAACAAATCACGTTCAGCTATTACACTAACGAAAGTCGTACTTAACTGAAGTTCAAAAACAACATCTTGCCCTCTATATTTTGCATATACATCTGGACGTCTCCAGCGAAGAATAGGATGATTGCCCTTAAACGTGCTTTCTAGTTGTACTTCTGATACACCCTTCGTAGTTCTTAAATATCTTGCAATTTCTGTTTTCAAAAACTTATGACGTTCACCTTCATTACACCTCGCATACTTCGCACGTTCTATTTCTCTTTTTGTTCTTCCTGTTGTCGTTTTGCAATCGCAATCATCACTATCTTTCAGATGTGAAAAGAAACGTGCAACTCCTCTTTGGGTCTTTCTGCCAGAAATCTTTACCATCTGTCCACAATATTTGCAAATAAAGCGAGGCTTCTGTAAATATATGGCATTTTCTAATTCTGTTCTCATCCTAAATATTACACTCTCTGGTTGAGAAAAGAATGATTTGGCAGATATGATTTTGTTTTCTTTTATATCTATTACGGTATCTATAGTACGTTTTGTATTATCAACATCTCCAATAGGGGTTGGGATGCCGTCAATATAGGCTACATCGGAACCTTCTTCCAAATCTATAAGTGATGTTTCTACCTGATCATCATGCTTGTTGTCTATAGCATCACTATTTTCATTGTCACCATTTGTATCAGATTCATTATGGACTTCTTTCAGTCTTTCTATTTCCCTAATTTTATCTTCAATTTCTTTGTCTTTACCAGCTATTGTTGATTCCTTTTTGTTTAATTCTCCTCTTAATTGTTTAACATCCGCATCTTTCTTTTTGTTATCTTCTTGCAATCTTGCATTTTCTCTTTTCAAATTTTCTATTTGGTCTTGTACTTCATTGTCAATTTCATCATCGTCTATTGGGGACGTTTCAGCCTTTTTATTCAATCGACGAATCTCCTCATCTTTCTCTTTTATCTGACACCTTAAGTTCTTTATTTCTTTTTCATTTGTAGTAATTAATTCTTTTGTGTCATGTAAATCTTTACTTAAATCATCTAAACGTTTTCTTAGTTTGTTTGATTCCATTATTTCTTGATCAAGCTTTTCTTTTGCCCCAACAAGTTCGGAAGTCACTTGATCAACCTGTCCCTTCAACAAAGTTTTATCCTCTGTTAAAGTATTGCAACGAAACTGATATCGACTATTTTCTTCTGATAATCTCTTTTTCTCATTTAAAAGATTATCAACATCTATATTATTAAACCTTCTAAGTAATAGTTTCAATATATTCATAATGCATAACTCTTTATCATTTATCAATACAGCTTCTCATTTATAATTTGATCAAACCTTTCACTAACCTCCACCATCCAATCTGGCAGTTTCTTCAATGCCTGATATACTAAAGCATCAGGCATCTTCTTGTAATAGGCGTAGGCCATTGGGCCAGCAATAGCAGCAAGGGTATCAGCATCGCCACCTAGGGAAATGGCAAGTTTGATGCAGTCAACATAGTCTTTTGACTCTAGGAAACAGATCATGGCTGGGCCAACGGTACCTGCACAAGTGGAGTTAAATGTATAGGAATCGTGAAAGTCTGCATATTTCTGATTGGCCCAATCTGGGTAGTATTCATTCAACAGATGTTCACTCACGAAATCCTTATCTTTACCATTTTTCAAATGGAAGATGGTAAGGGCAGTGGCAATTGCGCCTTTGATGCCCTCAGGATGGTTGTGGGTGGGAACGGCTGTCTCTGTTGCCATCCTGATGCATTCTTCTTCCGTCTTTGCCAGCCATCCAGCAGAAGAACAGCGCATAGCAGAGCCATTACCCAAACTGCGATAGGGCTGAGGCTTATGACTGGCCATCCAGAGTTTGAACTTGCTGCCAAAACCTGCATGGCGATGTTCGTTGGCACATTTCCAAAGGTTCATCGTCATATCCAATTTGTCGATAAAGGCTTCAGCACAGGCAAAGGTCAGCACGGTATCATCAGTGAAGTGAGCCCTACTGCTGAACATCTTCACCTTATTATAATCTTTAATACGGTGTGCTCTCCCTTCGTAAGCACTCCCTGCAATATCGCCAATTGCCTCGCTGATCAAATAATGCTGCATAAGCCACAAATTGTTGGACATTGCAAAGATACAACATTTTTCTAAAAGAAAAAAGATTTTGGTCAAAAAATATATTTCACAAGGCTTGTGAATTGTAAAATACGTCTAGAATGGAACATCTCCATTTACAGGTTCCAATTCAAAAGCGTCCATCAGTTTTTGAACTTCGACATTGGTTTGTTTTATCTTCTCCAAAAACAGAGGATCAGATGGAGACATATCATTAGTGATTCTTGACGGTACATCTTCTGGAGACTGACGGAATTCCAAATCTACTAATGATAACAGTTCTGTCATACTCGTATCCGTAGGGAGTTTGTATTTGTCATCAAGTGCCAGATAGGCGTATTTTCTAACGATTAATATACTTTGTTCACAAGATTCAAATTGAGACATTCCCCATTGTTTCAGAATGCTATATTCAGGACTATCCATAACGTAATTATGTACTTTCCTATTCCATTCGTCAAAGAAACGTAATGCTTTTAGATGTTCCATCCTGAACAGATAATTATGTGCACGATTAATGCTCAGATTATTTGAAAGGTTATACACACTTTCATCGTAATTCATATGTGTCTGCTCATATATCGAGAAACCGTTAATGCACAAATCATGAACTATCTCAAACAGCATATCGATGGCCTCATCTTCAGATATCGTTCTTCCGGAATTACAAAGTACAGCCAAATAATCAACAGTTCTCAATTTACTCCTATCAATGACATAGTCAGGATCTTCCGCTAAACGAAGACTTATAAAATAAAAGTTTCTTTCGTCAGTGAACGATGCCATATTCTCTTTCACATAGGAAATGGGGAAGAAACGGATGATGGACCATGCGCACATCGGCTCGTGAAGTCTATCCCACACATCCTTCACCTTTGCCTCAAACGACTTGTCCCAATGATGGTAAAGTTTCGAATAGGCCCATTGTCTGTCAGACTTGCAAGAGTCAAGGAATGCCATTACTATTTTCTTCTGGTCCTTCCAGTCAAGATGCTCAAATCGTTTCTGAATCTCATTCCTTGATTCAGAGACTTTGCCACTCTTCTTATTGATGAAGTTCTTGATGAGCGTAGCAACAGGGGTGTTCCGCTTTTGAATTTCGTATATCATACCTTCGTACTTTTAAATGATTGGTGCAAAGATACGATATTATTTGAATATGCAAGCGGATTATCCTTTCACAAGGCTTGTGGAGGGTAGAGAATAATAAAGATGAAAGAATATCTGAACAAACCAAATATTTAGAGAGATTTTTCAAAAAAGAGATTCGTTTGGGCGGAAAATGGGGCGACTCATTTGGGATTGGGAGTGAAGAGCCTGAGAAAACAAAGTCGTTCTTTTGAAGATTGGATGGTATGGGTGGGATATGGAACAGGTCGATTTTGCGTTTTGATGGTAGGAGTGAGTTTCGTGTGATTACGCTCCAGAAGTTGAAAAATCAGCCTAAAAACTGGGAGACGTTTATGCACCCCGTGCAAAATCTTCCCCCAAATCTGAGGCACGTTTATGCACACCGTGCAAAAGTCTGCCCAAAAACTCAGGCACGTTTATGCACACCGTGCAAAAGTCTGCCCCAAAACTGAGGCACGTTTATGCACACCGTGCAAAATCTTCCCCCAAATCTCAGGCACGTTTATGCACCCCATGCAAAATCTTCCCCCAAATCTGAGGCACATTTATGCACCCCGTGCAAAATCTTCCCCCAAATCTCAGGCACGTTTATGCACCCCATGCAAAATCTTCCCCCAAATCTGAGGCACATTTTTGCACACCGTGCATAAACGTCCCCCTGTTTTGGGGCAGGTTTTTGAAGTTCTGGAATGGCCTGTACTGAATCTAAGGCAATAAAATGAAGGTTATGCGAGGCCTCCGACTACTCGTAGTCATCAATCACGGCGTTCATCATGTCCATCATGGGCTTGGCAGCGAGGAACATAGGTTCGATGGCGTCAAGCCAGGATTCGCCCTGATAGAAATCATCCGGCACCTGATGCCAACAACAATAGTCCTTCTGACGCAAATAGTCGAGATATTCCCAATCGCGAGGGAAGCCAGAAGGACAAGTCTTCAACTTTTCGAGGCCAAAGCCCTGAGGCGTGTCCCAACTCGACACATCGGTAGGTGCCGAGAAACTGCTGGCGACGGGACTACCAAAGTATTTCAGGAACTCCGGACTGCGGACACATTTGAGCCACTGGTCTGTATTCGCCATGATCTCGTTGCGGCACGAGGTGAGGATGTTCGTAGGCAACCAGTAGTTGCCACAGGCCACCATACAATGACCTGGTTCCAGATGAAGATAGTAGCCACCATGCAGCGACTTCTTGCCGTGAGCCGAGATATAGGCACCCAGATGGTTCTTGTAGGGCGACTTGTCGTTCGAGAAGCGGGTGTCGCGATAGAAACGGTAGGTGCAGTCCTTCACCGTCAGATGGGCAATGGAGGGATCGAAGGTAGCAATATGCAAGATGGCCTGTTGTACGCCCTGCTCGAAGTCGGCACGGATGGCATCATATTCTTTCTTATGTTCCTGAAACCAAGGACGGTTGTTGTTAGCCGTCAGTTGTCGCAGGTATTTTAAAATCCGTTTGGCATCCATAGGCGTTTATTGGTCTTTCTTGATTTCGTAGGCACGGAGGATGCGCACATCGTCGATGGGACGGTCGTAGTCATCAACCATCACTTGTTGGATGCGTTCGACGACATCGAGGTCTTCCGTGACTTCAGCAAACACGGTGTATTGACCATCCAAATGAGGTGATCCGCCAGTCTTGCGATAGAGTTCCAGCAGTTCTTCCGTCATCTTGACACGATGGTCGGTCTGCTCCTCGACCTTATCGCCAATCTGATAGAGTTGTTGGGTGGAATAGGTGCGTCCCCAGACGATATAGAACTGACAACCGCCAGAACGGCGTTCCGGATTGCTCCTGTCACCCTCGCGAGCCATTGCCACCGCCCCACGCTGATGGGGATGCAGAAGATGACCCTCAGCGTCGAAAAACTCACTCTCGATGGTGTAGTCGAGACTGCCATTACCCAGCATCGCACCAGGTTCGGCATGACGACTGGTGGGATCGCCTCCCTGAATCATAAAGTTCTTGATGACACGGTGGAAGAGCAGCGAGTCATAGAATTGTTCACCAACCAGTTTCAGGAAGTTATCACGGTGCCGGGGCGTATCGTCGTAGAGCGTCAGCACGATGTTTCCAGCGGTGGTTTCGAGTTTCACTTGGTGGCTCTGAGCCATCATCGGCACGTAGGCGGCAACAACAAGCGCCACCATCCAAAATCTCAGATGTTTCATTTTTCCTTAGCAGTTACAACGGTGACAATATAGGCACTGAGCAGGACAAGGATACCAGCCACGGGCTTGTCCCAGGTGAGTACATCCTGTCCGAGCCAGATGGCGACGAACGAGGCGATGACGGGTTGGAGGTTGGTATAGATGGATACCGTCGTGGCCTGCAGGTACTTCATGGCGAAAGGGATGAGGAAATAGCCGAGGGCAGTGGCACAGATGACGATGAAGGCCATCTCCAACACGCCGTCCCAGCCCCACGCCGAGGTATAGAGCGCATTGGCAGGGAGTTCAGGGATGGCGATGGGAACCGTCACAATCGCCGAAATCAGGAACACATATTTCATCTGCGTCACAGGCGAGTATTTCGAAGCCACATTACGGGTGATGATCAGGTAGACGGCCCACGTCAGCACACTCAGGATGGCGAGTGAGATACCGATCAGGTCGTTCTTGCCGGAACCTAACGACTGACTCATCAGCACCATCAGTACGGCACCAGCGATACCCAACAGCACACCCAACGACTTCATCGGAGTAATCTTCTCACCAATCGTCAGGGCGGCACAGAGCATCACTGCCACAGGTGTCAGCGTGGCGATGAGTGAAAAATACACCGGACTGGTATAGTCGAGGGCCCAAGCCGTCAGCGTCTGTGAGATGACGAAGCCTAAAAGTCCGCCTGCCAAGATGGTGATGAGGTCTTTCTTCTCGACCTTCTCCTTGGGCAGGAAGGCGGCGATGATCCAGAACAGGATACAGGCTCCGAGGGAACGTGAGGCCATATAGCCCATCGGTGTCACCCACTCGTCGAGCAACAGTTTGGTTACAGGTACGCCAAGTCCGAAGATGGTATTGGCGAAGAAGATGGCGCTGTGCGCCTGGAGTTTTTTATTCATACTTTTGGAAGTTAAAAGGGAGTTAAAGAGAAGTTAAAGGGAAGTTAAAGGGACATTACCTTGATGGCGATAGAGAGACATGCGCTGCTTAATGGGCATCTTGGCGTATTTTCGCCATTCCGTCGCATCCCCCTTCAGATAGTTTAAGTTGTTCATCCTTGCATACGCCTCGATCTCGAAGGGATTCAGCAGATAGGCCGCATGTTTCAATTGTCGGCGGATGGCTGATCCGCCAGAACAAAACGTCAGACTGACTCTGTTTTTGGCCCAGTACCATATATATAATAGGTAGAAGCGCAACCAGGAGTCGCCACAGGCCTGTGCCTGACGCAGATGGATCATCTCGTGGTTCTTCATCGTTGAATAGCCGCTGTTGAAACGGTCTGCCTCTGCCTGCGACGGGGCGAGGATCTGTCCGAAGAAGGTCAGTCCCTCATAGCCCTTCGGCAACCAGAAGGTGTTCACCACAGCAGGCATGTCCACTACCCTACTCGGACGGACAGCCCGCCACATGATGGGTATCACACGAAGCATCATCCACATAACGGGGGACAAAGTTATGCAAAAAAAGTGAAAAGCCACTCGGTTTTCACTTTTTTTGCATACCTTTGCACACAAAACAAATCAACGAATGGACGAGATACAGAGAATCAACCAACTGCGCAAGGAACTGCACGAGCACAACTACCGTTACTACGTGCTGAACCAGCCTACCATCGGCGACCAGGAGTTTGACTTCCTGATGCACGAGTTGCAGGACTTGGAGGCCAGGCATCCGGAGATGGCTGACCCCAACTCCCCTACCCAACGGGTGGGCAGCGACCTGAATGAAGAATTCAAGCAGGTGGAACACAAATATCCGATGCTCTCACTGGCCAATACCTACAATGAACAGGATGTGGCCGACTGGTACGAGAGTGTCAGGAAAGGTCTGGCAGGCGAGGACTTTGAGGTGTGCTGTGAGATGAAGTACGACGGACTCAGTATCTCGCTGACATACGTTGACGGCAAACTGACACAGGCTGTGACACGAGGCGACGGCGTACATGGCGACGATGTGACGGCAAACGTGAAAACCATCCGCAGCATCCCCCTCGTACTGACAACCCCTGCCAGCAATGATCTCTTTGCGGCTCCCTCCTACCCCCGTGAGTTCGAGATCCGTGGTGAGATTCTGATGCCCTGGACCGTCTTCGAGCGGCTGAACAAGGAGCGTGAGGCTGCAGAAGAACCGCTTTTTGCCAATCCGAGAAATGCTGCCAGTGGTACGTTGAAGAGTCAGAAGTCAAGTCTGGTGGCCTCACGCCAACTCGATGCGTACCTTTATTATTTATTAGGAGAAGAATTACCTGCCGAAGGCCACTACGAGAATCTGGAGGCTGCACGCAGTTGGGGTTTCAAGATATCAGAAGGGATGAAGAAAGTCAAGACCTTACAGGAGATCTACGACTTTATCAACTACTGGGACAAGGAGCGCAAGAACCTGCCTGTGGCTACCGACGGTATTGTGCTGAAAGTGAACTCCCTGCGCCAACAGCGTTCGCTGGGTTTTACAGCCAAGAGTCCTCGCTGGGCCATCGCCTATAAATTCAAGGCAGAGCGCGTCTGTACCCGTCTCAACGAGGTGACTTATCAGGTGGGACGCACGGGAGCCATCACCCCTGTGGCAAATATGGATCCCGTGCAACTTGCTGGCACCACCGTGAAGCGAGCCACCCTCAACAACGAGGACTTTATCAAGAGTTTCGACTTGCATATCGGCGATTACGTCTATGTAGAGAAAGGCGGCGAGATCATTCCCAAAATTGTGGGCGTGGATATTGACCAACGCCCCATCATCGCACAACCCGTACAGTTTATCAAGCGCTGTCCGGAATGTGGTACGCCACTGGTGCGTTACGAAGGTGAGGCCGCCTGGTATTGTCCCAACGACACGGGTTGTCCGCCACAGATTAAGGGACGCATCGAGCACTTCATCGCCCGTAAGGCAATGAACATCGACTCCCTCGGTCCTGAGACCATCGACGACTACTACCGTCAGGGACTCATCCACAACGTGGCCGATCTCTACGACATTGATGTGCAGCAAATCAATGGTGACGGCAGTCGAACAAAATCGGCACAACGTATCGTAAATGGTATAGCCGCCTCGAAGGATGTTCCGTTCGAACGGGTGGTCTTTGCCCTTGGCATAAGATTCGTGGGTGAGACCTCTGCCAAACTCTTAGCGCGCCACTTCAAGAACATCGATGCGCTGATGAATGCCGGCTTGGAAGAACTGCAAGAGATAGAGGGTATCGGTGAGGTGATGGCCAAGAGCATCATCACCTACTTCCACGACGAAAAGAACCGAGAGATTGTGGAACGTCTGCGCAACTACGGTCTGCAGATGGAACTCTCGGAAGCACAGACGGCACAGACCTCAGATAAACTCGCAGGACAGAGCATCGTCATCAGCGGTGTCTTCGCCCACCACAGTCGTGACGAGTATAAGACTATCATCGAGCAGAACGGTGGTAAGAACGTGGGCAGCATCAGCAACAAGACCTCTTTCATCCTCGCAGGAGAAAACATGGGACCCTCGAAACTCCAGAAAGCCGAGAAACTCGGCATCAAAATCATGAGTGAAGATGAATTCCTGACGTTAATTGAGAATTAAGAATTTAGAATTAAGAGATGAAACGACTCCTGACCATACTTTTCACTTTTCACTTCTCACTTTTCACTTCCACTGCGCAGTTCGTGACGGGAAATGAGCAAACGTACAAAGGCCCTGCCGATGCCCGTTGTCTCGACATCATGGGCGTCCCCCTCGAAGGACCCGACTCCGTCTTTGTCCCTGCCCTGGAGAGTGTGGGCTTCGAGCGTGTCATCTCCGAGGATGACGAACCTGGCGACTACTATTTCCGTGGAGACTACTATGGTATCAAGGCCAACCTCGTGGTGAGTGTCGATGAGAAGACGAAACTGCTCTCCACCGCCCTCGTCACCAGCGGGCCTTACCGTACCTTCGCCCTCTACGACAGGAATAACCGTTATTTCCTCTTGAAACTGCAACGCCAGTACGGTAACTTTGATGCCAAGGGTGACGGCTCACTCCACACGATGACTAATCTGGGATACATCAAGATATCCAACACCCTGCACGACGACAAGTCGCGCACCATCAAAGTATTCTACCTGAATACGACACCTTATTACAAGGATGCCGTCAATATGGGTCTGAAAGGGGCTGTGCAGGAAGTGATTACAGAGAATCCTGTGGCAGAGAACGGTATCGAACATTTCGACCCACAGGGAAAAAATACAGGCACCGATCTCATCGACCGCCAATACTCCCCGACGGGTTATCTCGTCTCTGCCGCCATGCAGGAACCGACGGGAGCCAAGAGTCTGCTGAGTTATGAGTACGACGAGGAGAACCGCCTCATCAAGCGCACCCTCACCAATACGACAGAAGGCATCCGAAGTGTGAATGAGTACTCCTACAACAGCGACGACGAGATCAAACAGCAGACGCAGAAGGTATTCGACAAAAACAACGAGTGTATCGTCTCCATCACGATGAAGAACAACTACACCGCCCACGACGATGAAGGCAACTGGACCAAGAACGAACTGAAACTGATGTACTGGGAAAAGGACCAGCAACCTCAGAACATGAACGTGACCCAGACCCGTACCATCAGTTACTGGGAGGACGATTGAGAATTTTTGTTTTAAAAAATCCACGATGTGATTAAACCTTTTCGTAATTGTTACGTCTAAGAGGCATCTAACTTTTATCAACATTAATTAATTAACAAAAGAAAAAATGAAAAAAGTAATTATGATGATTGCCATGGTGGCAGTAGCATTCACTGCACAGGCACAGACCAAGTTCCACGATGTAGAGGTTAACGAAGCCCAGGGTGCTGTCAAGAAGATCACCACCAACGTGATGGGTCAGGCACAGGTTGTTTCCTTCGACCAGAACGGTAAGCAGACCGAGGGTCTCAACGATGCCAAGTATGATGCTAACGGCTATCTGCAGTCAGCAAAGAGAACGATGTTCCAGGGTCAGGAGACCACCATCAACTACAAGTGGGAGAACGGTAAGATCGTGAGCCAGTCAATGGAAATGATGGGCAACCAGATTGTCACCAAGTTGACTTACAACGACAAGGGTGCTGTTGCAGCACAGTCTATGGACTTTGGTGGTCAGGCTATGGAGATGCCTTACACAGACTACAAGTATGATGCTAAGGGCAACTGGATCAGCCGCAAGATGTCTATGATGGGTCAGGAGATGGAGCAGACCCGCACCATCGAGTACTACGAGTAATCCCATCTCAGACATAACAGAACAAAGCGTGGTGAAAATTCACCACGCTTTTTTTGGCTATGTCCACTATTCTTCGTACCTTTGCCGCCATGAAACGCGGACTGGTATTAGAAGGCGGAGCGATGAGGGGACTGTTTACGGCAGGGATCCTCGATGTGATGATGGAGGCAGGCATCGAGCCTGACGGCCTCATCGGCGTGTCCGCAGGGGCGGCCTTCGGGTGTAACTACAAGTCGAGACAGCCTGGACGTGCCCTCAGATATAATAAAAGGTTCGCGAAAGACAAACGTTATTGCAGTTGGCAGTCGTGGTGGAAGACGGGCGACCTCTATAATGCCGAATTCGGCTATCACATCATCCCCACGCAGTACGACATCTTCGACGACAAGGCCTTTGAGGAGAATCCGATGGAGTTCTATGCCGTCTGCACAGATGTGGAGACGGGGAAGGCAGTCTACAAGAAACTGGAAAAGAGCACGCCCGTCACCTACGACTGGATCCGTGCCTCT
>JAGCRH010000007.1 GCA_017964785.1 Prevotella sp. | reverse complement strand
GTACGTAACATCCTCAGCCGTGAGGGCGTCTACCTGATGAAGCACCTTCGTGGTGGCGTGAAGAAGGGCGCTTTCGACGAGGCTGCTGCCCAGAAGAAGTTCGATGCCTGGAAGGCTGACAAGCAGAACGGTCTGAACAAGATCGCTGAGGCTGAGGCTAAGGCTAAGAAGGATGCTGCTGCTAATGCACTGAAAGCAGAGAAGGCCGTGAATGAGGCTATTGCCAAGAAGGTGGCCGACAAGAAGGCTGCTGAGGCTGCTGCCAAGGCAGAGGAAGAGGCTGCAAAGGCTGCTGAGGCCGCTGCTGCTGAGGCTCCCGCAGAGGAGGCTGCCCCCGCTGCTGAGACGGAGGCTCCTGCTGAGGCATAAATGCACTCTACGCAAAAGAATAGAGGCTCTACGGTTTTCTGTGGAGCCTCTATTCTTTTCTACGGAGCCTTTATTTTGTCCAGAAGTCTATGTATTGCTTGGCTACCTTGATATAGTCGTGGTGCTTTCGTATATATTCGATGCTCTGCTCTTTGAGTTCAGGGATGCGCTCTGGGTGTAATATCAGTTCTTCCAGTCTCTGATAGACGCTCTCGTAAGTCGGTCCAACGTTGATGATGGGCCGTAGTTCTGTCTCGTGGATGATCTCATAGTTTTCCGGTTCTCCGCCTCCGATACAGATAATGCCTTTCGACATGGCGAGAAGGGGATTCATGGAGGGGGTATAGGCGTAGAGTTGGTCGAGAATGGCATCGGAACCTGCCATCATCTGTTGGTATTCTGCGAAAGGCACGGACTCTGCGATGTTCAGTTTTAGGCGGTGGGGATACTTTGCGTGCAGACCTTGGGCGGCCCGGAGCATGATGTCGGTGCCTTTGTAGGCGCTGCGCTCACGGTTGATGCCAATAAAGATAACCACCTTCGACTCGTCTGCTCTTTCTGTGGAGAATGTCTCCGGCATCTGGATGGGGTAGGGAATATAGGTGGTCTTCTGTGGGAATACTGGGTGATAACAGACCCAGTATTCGTAGAGTCCCGTGATAATGCCATCGCAGTCGTTAGCAATGTATTTGTTCAGGCGCTCTTTTTCTGTTCCAAACCATTCCTGTTGGAAACGCAGGGCCTCAGGGTCTGTACGTACCTCACTGCCGAAATTAAAGTCGCTGTATCTGAGCGGTTTGTCGTAAGTGCAGGTGTGTACCCAGTACCAGTCCATCCCAAAACCGCCAAGGAACACCTTCTTATTATGTTTACGCAGGTAATCGTAGAACCAGAACAGGCGTTCGGCTTTCAGTTCAAAGAATATGGGGTTGATAAGTTGCACGATGTCATAGCCCCGTAGCCTGGGTAGCAGTGTGTAGAGTTTAGCCATCAATGTGATACCGCCGATTTTGCCAGGCGTTCGGGCCACATCAATGTCACGCGGATAGTCTTTCCAGAAGTCGCCATTCGAAATGACCGTTACATCGTGTCCTAACTGCCGCAATCCTTGTGCCAGCGTCCAGTGTACGTTACTGTATTCACCAATGAGTAGTATTTTCATGGCCATCTTATATCCTTGTCGGTGTTTTGAAGATATGGAGCAGTTTGCTCATCCTGCATAGGAACCGAATGCCGAAAGTGTTGAGACAAAATGCCTTTATTCGCATATTTCCCGTCAGTCCATTTAGCCTGATATTCCTTTTGGGCAGCAGGATGTTTGGGCCATTGTGCTCCCAGACGTCAATCTGAATATTGACCATATGCATATAGTAATAGTCATCGACGGGCATCCCGTTGTTTATATTGGCTTCGAGCAACTGCCTCAGTGCCTTGCCGTCGGCATTGGCAGTAATGCCTTGCGGATTTCGCGTGTAATGGTAGTAGCCATGACTGCTGGTACGGATTTTCTTGCATTTGCGCAGTAACGAAGGAAATGTGTATGCGTCCTCGAAAACTTTGCCCTTTGGGAACCTAATACCATCAAACAACTCTTTTCGATAAATCTTATTACAGGCATAGGTGTGGGTGTATGCCCTTTCCTTTATCCAATAGTCTTCAATATCTTCATAAATTCTATCTTGAAGTTGCAGCCGTCCCTCGATACTGTATTCCAACAGGTCGCAGTCGTCTATCATTTCCATCAGTGGCACTAGGGCGTTGTCTGTCAGCCAGTCATCGCTGTCTACAAAGGTGATATATTGTCCATTTACAATGTCTAATGCGGCATTGCGCGCATCGCTCAGTCCGCCATTGTCCTTATGGGTGACAATGATGCGTGGATCCTTTTTCGCCCATTCATCGCAAAGCCGTGGACACTCATCAGGTGAACCGTCGTCCACGAGTATGACTTCCATGTCAGGAATTTGTTGTCTGAGCACACTTTCAACACACCGGTTGAGTGTGCTTTCTACGCAGAAAACAGGTATGACAACGCTTAGTTTCATGCTACAAAGGTACTCATAAGTATGGAAAATGCAAAATATAAAAGCGAAATTTGCTTTTTGTTGTGAAAAGTTTGTATCTTTGCATGGTTTTTTTGCTATAATTCGCATGAAAATAGTATATGTCATAGAGCAGTTATCTCAAGTCGGGGGCATGGAGCGCATCTTGGTGGACAAGATGAACTGGCTCTGCAGTCAGTCCCAGACAGAGGTCGTTCTGATATTACTATGGCGCGATAACAATCCGATTGCCTATGACATGGATGGGCGTATCAGGGTTGTTCGTTTGAATGTACCGCGTGTCAGGGGTGGTCTTTTGTTCCCTCTCGTGGTGTTACGATATAATAGGGCGGTGAAAGGGCTTCATCCTGATGTCACAGTTTTTTCCTGGGTGGCAGGGGCTTTACTGGCAACATTTGGAGTTAAATGTGGAAAGACCATCTATGAATCCCATTCAGACTCTCGCATGGTAAAGCATCACTGGTTGCAGAACACCCTTCAGTATCGGGTGGATGCAGTGGTGGCTCTGACCCCTGAGGATGCTGCCCGTTTTACAGCAGTCGGAAATGTTGTCGTTATACCTAATTTTACCCTGTTGCAACCTACTGCTGAGATTGATTACGCCAAGAAGCATTGTATTGCAATGGGAAGATTGGTGGTTGAGAAAGACTATCCTCGTATGATAGCCCTTTGGTCCCGTATTGCACAGTCTTATCCGGACTGGGTGCTTGATATTTATGGTGAAGGAAGTGAACGACCAAAGGTGGAACAGTGTATAAACCGCTTTCATCTGGAGAGTCAAGTGTTATTGCATGGTTTTACCCAGAATGTCGTTGAGGCCTATGCTTCAGGCAGTATATTCCTTATGACTTCCCGTACAGAAGGATTTCCACTGGTATTGGTGGAGGCAGCAACCTGTGGACTGCCGATTGTAGCGTTTGATTGTCCATGTGGCCCCCGGAATGTTCTTGATGGTAATAGCGGATTACTTATACCTTATGAAGATGATGATGCATACGTTGCTGCTGTGCAACAATTGATGAGCAATATTGCATTACGACAAAAAATGGGAGAAGATTCCAAAAGAGACATCGTCAGATTCTCCCAGGAGAGTGTAATGCAACGGTGGCTTCATCTGTTTTCCAGCGATAATAGTGCTTATGAGCAACCAGAAGAAAGATTATAGTCATATACTGAAATATACCAGTCTCTTTGGTGGCGTACAAGGCTTGATGATACTTATCGGCCTGGTACGAAATAAGTTTATGGCCTTGTTCTTAGGGGCTGGGGGTATGGGTTTTAATGCGCTGTTGATGTCCATGCAGAATTTTGCCTCCCAGTGTACGGGTCTGGGTATCTCCTTTGGCGCTGTGCCCCGTTTGTCGGAACTACATGAACAGGGAGAAGAAGAAAGGC
>JAGCRH010000061.1 GCA_017964785.1 Prevotella sp. | reverse complement strand
AAATTGGAATTTATCCGATTTCTGGCTTCGCCTCGGCATAGCTCAAGCAATTTGACCTGCGGTCGAACTTCTCCTTGCAAGGCATAATATGAGAAAACTCATTTTATACTCCTGCTTCGTTCGGCGTTTGGCTCTACTAATTTACATTATGGCGACGAATACGTTATTCTCTCCCTCACCTATATCAAAGACGTTCACACTCAGCCAGCCAGGTGACTGAGGATGCGTCGCTTGGCATACGCCAATCGCCACGAGGCGAAAGGCTGACAGATCCCACCTTGGGACCGTCAGGCAAACAGGAACGCTTGAACTGCTGGTTGAAGAAACGGCGCAGGAACGTAGTGAGCCATTTCTTCAAGGTGGCATGGTCGTAGGTTCCAACCCTGGGGTCGCTGCCGTCGAAGGCCCGGCGGGCAAGGAGCAATAACTTAGCAGGACGGAAACCGAAACGGAAAAAGTAATAGAGGAAAAAATCATGCAGTTCGTATGGCCCCACCAGGTCTTCCGTCTTCTGCTTGATGTTCCCTTTCTCATCGGTGGGTACCAGTTCAGGACTGATGGGCGTGTCTACGATGTCCAGCAATGTGGTTCCCGACTTCTCGTCAACACCAGTCTTGGCTACATACCTGACCAGGTAACTCACCAATGTCTTCGGTATGCTGGCGTTCACCCCGTACATCGACATGTGGTCGCCATTGTATGTGGCCCATCCAAGAGCCAGTTCCGAGAGGTCGCCGGTACCGACAACGAGTCCTCCCAGCTTGTTGCTCAGGTCCATGAGGATCTGCGTCCGCTCCCTGGCCTGACAATTCTCGTAAGTCACGTCATGGTTATCGGGGTCCTGCCCGATATCCTCGAAGTGCTGCATCACCGCCTTGGCTATACTGATCTCTATCATGGTAATACCAAGGCTCTCCATCAGACTCAGCGCATTGCGGTAGGTGCGTCCCGATGTTCCGAAGCCAGGCATCGTCACCCCGATGATGCCCTTCCTGTCGTAGCCCAATTTGTCGAAGGTCTTGACACATACGAGGAGTGCCAGGGTGGAGTCGAGACCGCCGCTGACACCCAGCACCACCTTTTGGCTATGGATATGCGTCAGTCGTTTGGCAAGTCCGGCCACCTGGATATTGAAGATTTCCTCACAACTCTCTTCCATATCCTTCTCCTCTGGGATGAAGGGCAACGGATTGATACGCCGGTAAGGTAACGGCTGCAACTCATAGATGTCGTCTTTATGGCATTCTGGTGCTTTGCAGTCGATGAACACCTCGTCGGATGCCCTCCGCTCGTCACTCCCCGGGCGTTGCGCATTGACGAACGTTGTGTTGGAGCGTCGCTCGGAGCGCAGTTTCTCCACGTCAATCTGGCTGATAACCATCTGCGGCTCGAACGAGAACCGCTTTGCCTCCTCCAGCAGATGACCGTTCTCATAGATAAGGGCGTTGCCGCCGAAGACCATGTCCTGCGTACTCTCGCCGAACCCGCATCCGCTATAGACATATCCTGAAATCGTGCGTGCGCTCTGCTGAGCAAGCAACGCTTTGAGATAGGCATGCTTCCCTATCAATTCGTCAGAGGCGGAGAGGTTGAAGATGACATCGGCACCAGCCAACGCGAGATGGTTGCTCGGCGGTGTGGGAGCCCACACGTCCTCGCAGATTTCGATGCCGAAACGTACATTGTCGATGGTACGGAAAATCAGCGGAGCAGGCGTGACGGTCATCTTCTTGCCGGCAAACCGGATTTCCGTGGGATGCAAGTCCTGAGAGGAGGCAAACCACCGTTTTTCGTAAAACTCACCGTAGTTGGGCAGGTAGGTCTTGGGGACGATGCCCAAGATGTCTCCCCTCTGAATCACCATGGCACAGTTGAGTAGCAGGTTGCCCACGTTGACTGGCAGTCCGACAATGGTGATGATGTCGAGTTTTCGGGTGAAGTCGAGAAACTTAGCAATGGCATCCTCCGCCTGTTCCAAAAGATGATTCTGCTGGAACAGGTCTTGGCAGGTGTATGCCGTGACCGACATCTCGGGGAAGACGATGATTTCCACGCCTTTACCTTCTGCTTGCACTGTCAGAGTCTCTATCTGGTGGATGTTGTATTCACAATCAGCCACCCTGACATCTGGGATGGCAGCCGCCACTGTCATGAATCCATTTTTCATAATCGTTCCTTATATGGTGTGAATTTTGAAAAGGAGGGCATTCTGCAACACAACGGGACGGTTGTGGGCGAAAAACACCATGCCCTCATCCATGGCCTTGACATCGTTGAGGACCTGACCGTTGTAAGGATGGATGATGTGGGCGAGCGATTGGCCAGGATGCACACGGTTTCCGGCATTCACCAGACGCAGCAAGATGCCCGCATGCCGTGCCTTGACGTGCTGCAGTGCCGACTCGTCAAGGACAATGGATTCATAGGCGGCACCCACCAGACTTGTGGTGACGATGCCCGTCCGACTCATCATGCGCAGGATGGCGTCAACGGTCTCTGTGCCAGCGGTCAAGTCAACCTGACTGGTCTTTCCCGCATAAATAGAGAAGGCTTTGGTGTTCCACAACTGCCAGTTGTAATTGAGCAGCGTGGTGTCAAAGGGACGAGGCTGGTAAGTCGTCACATACCGCATCCCAAACAGGCGGGCTGTTTCCACATCCTCGTAGCCCGTCTTAATGATACGCACGTGAGGGATGAAATCGCCCGGCACATAGTAACTGGCCAACTGGATGCCGTACTCGAAGCCATTCAGGACTGCGAACACGGCAGCGGCGATGCGCTGCGTGGTCTCACCCTCGTCGTAGCCGGGAAACATGCGGTTGATGTCGGTGTTGTCCATTGCCCAGAAGCGGCGGCTGACATTCATCGAGAAGGGGTTGCACGAGGGGATGACCAATATGCTGTTTCCCTTGGCTATGCCGCCATTCTGCTCGATGGCGGCCAGGCGGTTGACCACTTGGGCGCAGATGTACTGCTGTTGCACTTCGTCGCCCCGCATGGCACCGACGATAGCCAATGTCTTCGCCCCCTCACCGAAGCGATAGCCCGTGATGCGGAAGTTGTCGCGGCAAGGCGACGACATTTCAAATATGGTTTCTACTCTCATGATTTCTCCGAATCAAAAATACGCGCCATCAGCGAGCCTTCATAGACTATAGGATAGGCACGAATGGTGAAAAGATAACCGTTGACAGGCGAGCAGACCGTGCTGAGCACCCTTCCGCGCAACGGGTCCACGATTTGCCCGATTGTCTGCCCCTTGACAACATTGACACCGCACTTCATCTCTGTGAGGAACACACCCGACGTCTCTGCGTTGAGGAATGTCACGCGGTCGCCTTTGCAGACGATGGGCTGGGGCATGTCGGCGACTACGGTGCCTCTCCACATGCCCATCCGATGCATCAGGTGCAGTATGCCTTCCACCAGCCGCCGGCACATCTTGTGGTTAATGCGCTGACCCACGCCCATCTCCACTACCAGACAAGGCGTTCCCGTGCTGTTGAGCGAGTGGGCAAGCGTGGCCTCAAGCACGGTGGCGGCGGCGTGAACCCAAACGAAGTCCAAGCCCAGACGCTCTGCAAAAGGCACCAGCCACTCGGCGTCCTGCACGTTGATGCGCACCTGAGGCGTCTCACGGAGATAGAGGTTGCTGGAGTGTATGTCGATGACCATGTCGGCTCCCTTGATGTCTTCGATAATGGCATGTGCTGTCTGCTCTGCCATGGTGCCGTGTGGGTCGCCGGGGAAGATGCGGTTCATGTCGAGGTCGAAATTGGGGATGCCGCGCTGGATGGTGTCAATGCCCAGGGGGTTGAGTGCCGGATAGATTTCCAGCGTTCCGCTGAGCAGCCCTGGATTTCCTCCTACGATGCGTGCCAACTCATAGCATACCATCTGGCCCTCCAGTTCGTCGCCGTGGGTGCCCGTGACCACGCAGAAGCGCAGCCCCTCCCTGCCGTGCTGTATCACATTCTTGCGGATGCGGAACTGTTCATCCACTGGCAGTTCTGTCGATACGATAGTCTTAATCATAATTCTTGCAATGTTACGCTTGTTAGGGTCTGCTGCACCGCATGTCCGTGGAACATACCACGGCAAACGGGGCAGTCGGCGGAGTCGCGCCCATGTGCTATCTTGATATAGCCCTGATGTAACAGGGTGCGGTCGTGTGTCGGGTCGTAGCCTTGCCAACAGTAACCGTCGAACACCTCAACCCAGGCATGGGTCTGACCCGTTCCTTCAAGGAACCCGTTCACATAGCGAGCAGGCAGCCCGTTGACACGACAGAAGGCAATCATTAAGTGGGCATAGTCCTGGCACACGCCACAGAGCCTTTTGAAAACCTCACTGGCAGGCGTTTCCACCGTCGTGGTCTCTGGCATGTACCTCATCATCTCATAGACCCTGTGGCATAGTAGCCGGGTCTTCTCTTCCGTTGTCGCTCCGGTCTCCGTCGCAGCCGCCTCCCTCATCGCATCATCGAGTTGCGTCATCCGTGATGGTTGTCGGTAGAGGAACATGTTCTCTCCTTGCTGTTTCTGGAAATATGTGCTGGCGGCCACGATGCCGGTGCTGACGTAGGCGAACACCGTATGCGGCTCGCTGCTGCCGCCGAATAGAATCCTGTTGCCAAAGGCGTCGGTGCCGGCAGTCAACCAGTAGTCGGGTGATGCAACCACGTGTTCCTGTTCGATGGTTTGGAAGGCGTTGGCGGCGGGCTGGCAACGCAGCATCACTGAATGAGCGGATACGGGTTCGCTGAAAGTTACGATGGTCTGGTAGTTGTACAAATAGCGTTTCATTTTGCCTATACCCTTATCATCTGGTTGACAAAAGCCAGCAACTTGTTCTTATACTCCACATTGCCGAGGTTGAATTGCTCTCGGGTGACCAGGGTGTCCAACTGCTCCTGGATGTGCTCGTCGGGCAGCCCGGGCAACAACCCAGAGTAGTGCTTCACCGAATCGTATGCCTGGGCGACGCGCTCGTAACTGTATTCGAAGCGCAGCAGCATGTCCAGATTCTCCACGTTGCGTCCGGTCATCATGATGTAGAGGGCCTTGTGATTCAGCAGCCGCTGTTCTGCCGCTCCCCAGAAAGCCAACGACCAGTCGATGACAGGCTGAAGGAGCATCACGTTTGTTTCCTGCTTGTCGCGGCATCTCTTCATCAGTGCGACGCTCATCTCCAGATAACTCAGCGTCTCCGACATGATTTCCTCGCGCAGCAATATGGCGTTGTCCATCGCTCTGGTCTGAGCGGACATGACGGAGGAAGGATTGGTCTCGTCGTACATCATGCCCAGTGTGAAATCCTCGTTGGTGTGATAGACACCCATGATGTCAAGTTTCTGCCAGATGGGCCAATAGTCCTCCAACTCGCCGTCAATCATCATGTCATAGCACTTGCGCAACAGGTGGAGCGTGATGTAGACGCGCTCCTCATAACGTCCCAGCCAGAACAGGCTGTTGGCCTTGTTGGCCGATATGATTGTGTTCTTTCCCATTTTTCTTTTTGTCTTGTTATTCCTCCATAATCCATGTGTCCTTGAAACCGCCTCCTTGCGAGGAATTGACCACGAAGGAGTCGGGATTGCGTGAGAAACGGGTCAGTCCGCTGGGCCAAACCCTTGTCTCATTCCCGCTGATCACAAAGGCACGCAGGTCGGCCTTGCGTTCCACGAAACAGTTCGGCGCTGGTCCGGCACCTTCTTCCTCCAGTACCTCCAGATCCTTGAAGTCGATGACTTCCTGGGCTATCCAGCGGCGCGGTTGGTCAATGATGAGCGTTTTCAGTTCACCAAGCATTTTCTCTGACAAATCTTTTCCGAACACCACGCCATAACCGCCAGCCTCGCTGACATCCTTGATGACCAACTGCCGCATGTTCGCCAGCACGAAGTCGTAGTCGTCCTTGAAATAAGGCAGGTAGGTGGGCGCATTCTGCAAGATGGGTTTTTCTGACAGATAGTATTCCACCATCTTCGGCACAAAGTAGTAGATGCCCTTGTCATCGGCTACACCGTTGCCGATGGCATTCACTATCGACACGTTGCCCGCCTTGTATGCCTGCATCACGTTGGGGATGCCAAGCAGCGACGAAGCCTCGAACACCATGGGGTCGATGTATTCATCGCTGACCCGCCGATATATGCAGCCCACACGCGTGCGCTCCTTGTAGATACCCGAATAGTACACCTTGTCGTCCTCCACGAACAAGTCTCCGGGATAAGCAAGCGTGACTCCCGTCTTTTCGGCAAAATAAGAGTGCTCGAAATAGGCGGAATTGTAGCGCCCCGGGGTAAGGATGACCGATATGCCCCTCCCGTCGTTCATCTCGTCCATCATCTCGCGCAGCAGGTCGGCATAGCCCCGGTTCTCGACAATGGCGTGAGAAGCAAAGGTTGAGGGCGCGACCCGCCTTGTGATATGGCGGGCTATCATCGGATAACTGGCACCGCTCGGTATGCGCAGGTTGTCCTCCAAAACATACCACTGTCCGTCCTTGCCTTCCACAAGATCGATGCCTGCGATGTGGGCATAGACACCGCCTGTCGGACTGATGCGTTCACACTCGGGCAAATAGCCTTTTGACGAATAGATGAACTCTTCTGGCACGATGCCGTCCTTGATGATTCTCTTCTCGTGATAGACATCCCATAGGAATTTGTTGAGTGCCTGAACCCTCTGACGCAATCCCTTCTCCAAGTAGTCCCAACCATCCTTTTCGATGATGCGGGGTACGGGGTCGAAGGGAAACAACTGCTCATTGAACACTCCGTTCTTGTACACGCCGAAGCGCACACCATACCGCTCCATCCATTTGTTCACACTGTCGCGGCTGTCCGTCAGTTCCGTTATCTTGATATTCATAAGAGTGTGTATATTACAAATTACCGAGATACATGCTTCATTCTGCACATAATGATGCAAAGTTACGACAATAAAGCAAATACACCACACAATTCTTTCATTTTGATTATTAAATCTGAATTTAAGTAACAATATGTAATAATATATTTATTTTTCTTGTCATTATGTCATAATATTATAGTTTTATGTATCAGATTGCAACAATTTGTCACATCTTAAAAAACCCGCTTTATAAAATGTATCGTTTTTGTTGATACCTATCTTCGGTATGGATTCCTCGGCTATTTATCGTCACATTCTTTCAAAATAAAATTCTCCATACCCCAAAAGCGAGGATGTGGAGATTGTCAGTGCATCATGGTCGCCCATGCTGTATATGTGGAGGGTAAGCGCTTACCTGCGGGCACCGCCTCCGAAGGAGCCGCGAGGTGCATTGTTGCTGTTGCTTCTGTTGTTTGCCACGTTGCCTGATTGTGGGTTGCCGAACGTACGAGCAGGAGTGGTTGCCGACACGCTGCGGTGGCTGTTGTTGCCGAAGCCAGTGCCCACCGAGTTGTGGTTGCCATTGGGCTTCACGTTGCCATTGCCCATCGGAGGACGGTTCCCATTGTGGTTCCAGTTGTTGTTGCCGTTGTGGCTCAGGTTCCCGTTGTTGTGGTTGTTGTTAAGGCTGTTGTTGTGATTTCCGAAATTATGGTTGTTGTGATTTCCTTTGCCACAATCCTTGGGAGGGTTGGGACGGTCGAAGTGGTGTCCGGCATAGAAGCTGTCACCCCTGTGGCTGTGGCCACCCTTGAAGGTCAGGAAGACTGCGGGACGGTCGAAGAACATAAGCCGTCGTTGCAACTGCTCCTTATAGTTTGGACTTATTTCCGCTTACACCAAGTGTTTGCAAGTATTACTGTAATGAGACATATACCTATAATACCAAAGGCCATGTTGATACCAGTATTTCTATCTTCAATTTTTCCCATCAATACAGGAACAATGATGACAAGAGCCGTGAGAAGCATTGATAAGGCCATGACAAAGCGCAGACGTTTAATGTTCACCGTCTTTCGCTCTTCTTCGCTGGCAGTATTATATCCAGCAATCAGCCAATCGCCTTTACCCATAATAAGCATAATGGCTGCAACAATTAATGCTAAACTGATGATAACAACTACAATCATACAAATCCCGATTTGTCTGTCATCACATGACCATGCAAAGATAACACATTTTTCGATGATTTCTCTCGTAGTAGCACACATTTGTATTTTACACATCATCTTTCTTGTTCTTCCACCAAGGCTTCAGGGAGATTCTCTCCCTTCAAGCCGTGTGTCCGTTGCTCTCATGAGAGTATATAGACTGCCGACTGCAACATTGGATTTTGAAATCCACATGTAGAAAAACTCCACACCCCAAAAAGTGAGGGTGTGGAGATTGTCTGTGCATCATGGTCGCCCATGCTGTGTATGTAGTGTAGGCACAGTTGCTGTAGGTGCACAACACCTCACTCCTTATTAATGGTTCGGGACATTCAGAACGGCATCGAACGCCGGTTT
>JAGCRH010000060.1 GCA_017964785.1 Prevotella sp. | reverse complement strand
TTCATCGTTCTGATGGCAAGGAGGGTTCTCGGAGCGTAGCGGAGAGGTTCGTCGTTGTCAGCAGAACGAAACCTTCTCTAGCGCATGTTCAGCGCTCAGTGGTAACTTTTCCAGTTGCAAACATAGTAACTGATCACTTTTCTGCGTAAATATTTGGTTGTTAATAAATATGTTTGTACCTTTGCTTCATATTATTAGAAAAAAGATGGAACGACAGACGTTCTAAAGATTTTTGTTCGTTTTCTTGTTTGTTTCGAAAATAATCCCTATCTTTGCCCCGATGTTTGAGAAAGAAATAAAGGAATACGAGCGCATCCGAAAGGAGTATCAGCAGAAGATAGCCGATAGGATGGGGAAGGAGCAGTGGATGGAATACAACGAGATTCTATTCTCTGCCCACTCCTGTGCTATTGAGGGCAACTCGTTTACAGTCGATGATACGCGAATCCTTCGTGAACAAGGTATGTCGATGATTCCTGTGGGCCGTTCTTTGCTCGAATGCACAGAGATAGCAGACCATTTCCGAGCCTTCGACTATATGGCGAGCCATTTGGATTATCCCTTCGATGAAGCCTTATTAAAAGAGGTCAATCGCCTAGTGACTGAACACACACTCAGTTATCGTGCTTCTGGCGCCATCGCTGGCGAATACACTACTGAGGATATGGCTGCTGGCGATACCGTCTTTGGAGACCACGAAGCATTGATTGCACGTGTTCCCAATCTGATGGCTTCAACACAAAAAGCGCTCAACGAAAGCCAGCATCCATTAGTCGTCGCAGCCAAATGGCACGGATATTTCGAATATCTACATCCTTTCCGTGATGGAAACGGCAGAACAGGCCGCTTGCTCTCCAACTTCATCCTCCTTCGCGCCAATCATCCCTTACTCATCATCCGTCTCGAAGATCGCGCTGCCTATATCTCTGCCCTCAAGCAAATCCGCACAGAGGGCACAGACGAGCACCTCATTGCCTTCTTCTTCAAAACCGCCATCTCTCGCATGAAGTCCGAACTCTCCCAAAAGCGCAAGAACTCATTGCCTACAATGTTCTTTTAATTACAGGGGTATTTATAGCCGTCGTGATAGCCCAGTTCCTTCATCAACTGTGTCGTGAATGCTGCCGATGTTGTGAAGATAACGACGATCCTCTAATAGAAAAGCCGCTCAATGTGAGCGGCCTTTCATTTATTTATTCTTCAGTTCCGGATTCACGAAGCGCTTCGGTTTCTCCATGACCTTGGTGCTGTCAGCATCGCCAGAGCGGGTGCGTGCCCAGTAGTAATCATCGTACCAACTGTCGAAGCCCCACCTGTAGTTATCGTAACGCGGACGGCTCACGCAGTAGAGTTCAAAATCGACCAAATTATTACCATCGTAGATAGTACCATAGAAACGCTTGGAGTTGAGGTGATAGTCGCGGATCTCTATCCTGTCGCCATCCTCGATGAAATAAACGTATATGACCCCGTTCTTGACAGACCAGTCAATATGGTTGGCCACATAGTCCCAAGGCGCGCGGCTGTAATAATCCACCCAGATACCCGAGCCTTTGGTAAAACGGAACGGATCTATCTCGAAGGTAATCTCCGTACGGGTGATATCGTAGGTTCTGCCATCCCAGTTAGATGAGATATACATGTTTCCACTCCAGGTACCCTCTAAGGTATCAGCGATCATTTCATCCTCGCAAGAGGTGAAGGCCAGTGCCATTATCGCCATCATCAGCATTGTGTAGATCTTCTTCATAATTGTACCCTTTCTATATCTTTTATTAGACATTTGTTTTAATTCACGTTGCAAAGGTAAGACTTTTTTAGGAGATAAACAAAGGGAAATCCCGAATTGTGCAGCGGGATTTCCCTAAATGTATATAGAGGTTTGGGTTACTTCAACAGGTTCATGGTGTCGGTAGCGATCATCAGTTCCTCATCGGTAGGAATGACGACAACCTTCACCTTCGAGTCGTCGGCTGAGATAATGGCTTCCTCGCCGCGCACCTTGTTCTTCTCTTCATCAAACTTGATGCCGAGAAACTCCATGTTCTTACAGACCTCGGAGCGCATACCAATCTGATTCTCGCCGACACCAGCCGTGAAGACCACTACATCGAGACCACCCATGGCAGCAGCGTAGGCACCGATATATTTCTTGATGCGGTAGAAATACATATCCTGAGCCAGTTTGGCACGAGCATCACCACTCTTAGCAGCATTCTCCACATCACGCATATCAGAGGAGCCACCAGTCAGACCAGCCACACCGCTCTTCTTGTTGAGCAGGTTGCTCATGCCATCGGCATCCAGTCCCAGTTTCTTCTCAATGAACGTCACAGCACCACCATCGATATCACCGGCACGGGTTCCCATCATCAGGCCCTCCAACGGGGTCAGACCCATAGAGGTATCGATGCACTTGCCATCAACGACGGCAGCAATCGAACCACCATTACCTACATGACAGGTCACCATCTTCGTGCCCTCAGCAGGGATGCCCAGAAACTCACAGGCACGGGCACTTACATAACGGTGAGAGGTTCCGTGGAAGCCGTAACGACGAATGCCGTACTTCTCGTACAGTTCGTAGGGGATGGCATACATAAAGGCCTTCGGCGGCATTGTCTGGTGGAAGGCGGTATCAAAGACACCCACCTGCGGCAGACCCGGCATCAGTTCTTTCACGGCATTCACACCTTTCAGGTTGGCGGGGTTGTGCAGGGGAGCCAAGTCTGAGCACTCCTCGAAGGTCTTCAGTACCTCGTCGGTGAGGATGACAGACTTGTTGAACTTCTCGCCGCCATGCACCATACGGTGACCCACGGCATCAATCTCGTCAAGACTCTTGATGACACCGATCTCAGGGTCGGTAAGCAGGGAGAAGATGAACTTCACGCCCTCGGTATGCTCAGGGATGTCGTGCATGATCTGTTTCTTCTCACCATTAGCCAGTTTCACCTTCACAAAGGCACCGTCCAAGCCCACGCGCTCCGCACCGCCACTAGTCATCACACGCTTGTCGTCCATATTGTACAAGGCGTACTTAATCGACGACGAGCCGCAATTCAATACAAGGATTTTCATAACTTCAATTTTTCAATCTTTCAATTCTTCAATTATTTCTTGGCGTCCATGGCCTGACAGGCGGTGATGGCGACCATATAATAGATGTCATCCACAGAGCAACCACGGGAAAGGTCGTTCACCGGACGGGCGATACCCTGAAGGACAGGACCGATGGCGATGGCATCGCCTAAGCGCTGTACCATCTTATAGCCGATATTTCCCACTTCGAGGTTGGGGAACACGAGCACGTTGGCCTTGCCGGCAATATCAGAGCCAGGAGCCTTCTTCGCACCAACACTGGGAACGAGGGCAGCGTCAGCCTGGAGTTCACCGTCGATCTTCAAATCAGGTGCCATCTCCTTGGCCAGACGAGTAGCCTCAATCACCTTGTCGCACACCTCGTGCTTGGCAGAGCCCTTGGTTGAGAAACTCAGCATGGCCACACGGGGATCCTCGAAACCAGCCACTGCCTTAGCCATCTGAGCCGTGCAAACCGCAATCTGAGCCAGTTGATTGGCATCGGGCATCGGTGTCACAGCCACATCAGCCACAACCAGTACGCCATCCTCGCCATACTGCTTCTGCTTCGAAATGAGCAACAGACCGCCACTGACACAAGTGATGCCAGGAGCGCACTTGATAATCTGCAAGGCAGGACGCAAGGTGTCGCCAGTGGTAGAGAGGGCACCACTGATCTGACCATCAGCACCCTCAGTCTTGATAATCATACAACCATAGTAGAGCGGGTTCTTCACCAACTTACGGGCCTCCTCAATGGTCATGCCCTTGCTCTTGCGGAGTTCTGCCAGTTTCTCGGCATACTCCTCAGCCTTCGGACTGTTCTCCGGATCAATGATGGTAGCCTTGCCGATATGGGTCAGTCCCCACTCTGCGGCAAGTTTATTGATCTCATCGGGATTACCCAACAGGATGATGTCTGCAATATCATCAGCCATGACCCTGTCGGCTGCACGAAGTGTACGCTCCTCCGTAGCCTCGGGGAGCACAATACGCTGCTTGTTTGACTTGGCACGCGCAACAATTTGACTTAATAAATCCATAATTTGTATTTAATTGTTTAAAAATTGATTCACTCTGAATCTGCCAGTTCCTTACTCAGGAGACTCTCCAATTCCTCCGCCGACAGGCGCAAACGGAACTCGCCCCTGATGGCCACAGAGATACCGCCCGTCTCCTCACTGACGACGATTGCCACCGCATCACTCTCCTGCGAGACACCCATGGCCGCACGATGGCGCAAACCCAGTTCCTTCGGGATACTCAGGTCGTGGCTGACGGGTAAGATACATCCTGCCGCCTTAATACGCTTATTCGAGATGATCATGGCACCATCGTGTAACGGTGCGTTCTTGAAGAAGATGTTTTCTATCAACTGCTGGTTGACATTCGCATCAATCTGATCGCCTGTCACAATGATATCATCGAGTGGTATGTCCCGTTCTATAATGATCAGTGCACCCACTTTCCCACGGCTCATGTTCTGAGAGGCCATGACAATAGGGATGATAGTCGTCATAATCTCCATCTTCGCCTCATGCTCTTCTTTCTTCGATCTGAACATCTTGGAAATAGCCTTCATACGCTGATGGGCACCCAGGTTATAGAGGAATTTCCGGATATCCTCCTGGAAGATGACGATCATTGCGATCACACCCACACTCACCAACTTATCCATGATGGTACCCAACAGGCGCATCTCCAAGATCTGAGAGACAAACAGCCAGAGGGCGGCAAACATCATGATGCCGATAAACACGTTCAACGAACGCGAATCACGCATCAGCCGGTAGATATAGTACAACATCAGAGCGACCAGTAATATGTCGATGACGTCTTTTATGCCAAACTCAAAAAACACCTTATAATTTACAATTTTACTATTTACAATTTTATTTGCTGGACGATGCTAACACATTCCACCGCTTCACGGACATCGTGTACACGAAGGATGCTGGCACCCTTCATCAGGGCGATGGTATTTAATGCCGTCGTGCCATTGAGTGACTCGTTGGCCGTACAACCGAATTTCTTGTAGATCATCGACTTTCGTGAGACGCCCACGAGCACAGGCAGTTCCATGACCTGCAACTGTTCCAGTTCGTTCATGATCTGGTAATTTTGTTCCAATGTCTTACCAAAACCGAAACCAGGATCAAGAATGATGTCCTTAGCACCGAAATCGCGCAACTGCTGGATCTTCTGGGCAAAGGTCAGCAGGGTCTCACGCATCGTGGGTTGGACGGACATTAATATATAAGGTACGCCCAGACGAGCCACCATCCGGAACATCTCCGGATTACCTTCGCTCACATCATTGATGATGTCGGACCCAAACTCCTCCACAGCCATCCGCGCCACATCGGGACGGAAGGTGTCAACGGAAACCACAGCAGAGGGCAGTTCACGACGCACCACAGTCAGCGCGAAGCGCAACCGTTCCATCTCCTCCGTCTCAGATGCCACTTCTGCTCCCGGACGGGTAGAGCACCCCCCTACGTCGATGATGGTGCCTCCCTCGCTGACAATCTGATGGCAGCGCTCGGCAATTTCTCCTTCCGTCTGCTTGCGGCTT
Source organism: Prevotella sp. (assembly GCA_017964785.1). Lineage (GTDB taxonomy): Bacteria > Bacteroidota > Bacteroidia > Bacteroidales > Bacteroidaceae > Prevotella. The sequence continues at coordinate 23,808 of JAGCRH010000060.1, read as the reverse complement.
CCCGCATAGAATGAGTCGGGTGTCACATTCAGAATGCCCATCACCTGAGGCTCCTCAAGATCCATCAGAAGGCCGTGAATATTCAACGTATAGTCCATAATCGCCCACAAAGATACGAAATAATTCATAATTATTTTGTAATTTTGCACAAAAATTACGATGTTTATGGATATTAAGGAACTATATAGGCTCTATCAGCAGCATCCCTGCATCACGACAGACAGTCGTGACTGTCCGGAAGGAAGTATCTTCCTCGCCCTTAAAGGCGAGTCGTTCGACGGGAACAAATTCGCCTTGCAAGCCCTCGAGAAAGGCTGCGCCTTTGCCATCATCGATGACAAGACAATCCTAGGAGGCCTAGGAGATCATGGGATTGCCAGGGATCGCCTCATCCTTGTTGATGACTGCTTACAGACCTTCAAGGACCTCGCCCGCGAGCATCGGCGCCAGTTTGATATCCCCGTAATCGGCATCACAGGCACCAACGGCAAGACGACCACAAAAGAGTTGGTTGCAGCCGTCCTCTCCCAGAAATACAATGTGCTCTACACCCAAGGCAACTTCAACAACGATGTGGGTGTGCCCAAGACGCTGTTCCGCCTGACAAAGGAGCACGAGATTGCTGTGATTGAGATGGGTGCCAGTCATCCGGGCGATATCAAGACCCTGGTGGAGACGGCAGAGCCCACCTGTGGTCTCATCACCAACGTGGGGCGTGCCCATCTGCAAGGGTTTGGCTCATTCGAAGGTGTCATCAAGACCAAGTGCGAACTCTATGATTTCCTCCGCACCCGTGAGGATGGCCTCATCTTCATCAATGCCGACAACGAGCACCTGATGGATCAGATCGGCGACGACGAGGATATCTGGATCACGCCCTACTCCACCAGTCCTGACAATCAGTATGCCTGCATCAGTGGGGAGGTTATAGAATGTAATCCTTTCCTGAAATTCCGTTGGCGTGAACCACTGATGACATTGGAGGAAGAGGGGCGCAGCACCAAGTGGCACAAGGTACAGACGCACCTCATCGGTGCCTACAACATCGACAATCTCCTGGCCGCCATCTCCGTGGGTATCAACTTCGGGGTGGAACGCAAGAAAATCTGCGAAGCCCTCGAAAACTATGTACCTTCGAACAACCGTAGTCAGATGACCATTACGGAAAGGAACCACCTCATCGTGGATGCCTACAACGCCAACCCCACCTCCATGCAGGCAGCCTTGGAGAATTTCAGTCTGATTCAGGCCGACAAGAAGATGGCCATCCTCGGACAGATGGGCGAACTGGGTGATGAGAGTGACAAAGAGCACCGGAAGGTTGTGAGTTATCTGGAACAGGCCGGTTATGATGAGGTCTGGCTCGTGGGCGACAATTTCAAGGAAATCGCCTGTCCTTTCCGTAAATTCCACGACGTGGAAGAGGTGAAGGCTGCCATTCAGGCACATTGCCCTGAGGGCTACTATATTCTGATCAAGGGCAGCAACAGCAACAAACTCTTCCAACTGCCAGAACTGCTGTAAAACCACAGATTACACAGATTTGCTCAGATTATCACAGATGAATATAAGAGTCTTACTGTTAATGATGCTCGTGTTACTGGTGGTGACAGGTTGCGAGAGGCAAAAGACTCGGGCGATGCTTGAGGAAGGCAATGCCGTCTATTACTGGCGCACAGACCTGAGACTCGATTCGACGGAACGGGCATTCCTCCAGCAGTACCATATTAATAAGGTGTACTGCCGTTACTTCGATGTGGTGATGAGTGAATCGGGCGAGCCCAAGCCCAATGCCACCATCACCTTCTCCGACACCCTACCTGACAGCATCGAGATCATCCCTACCGTCTATATCACTGAGGACTGCATGCATCAGAAGCACGAGGGCTTTGCGGAGAAACTCGTGAAGCGCATCCTCCAGATGAACGAGACAAACAATATCCATAATGTACGAGAAATCCAGATCGACTGCGATTACACCTCCAAGAGTCGCAAGACCTATTACGACTTCCTCAAAGAAGTAAGTGCCTCCTGGAACCTAGGACAACCTAGGAAAAACCTAGGACAGCCTAGGATCTCAACTACCATCCGCCTGCACCAACTCTCCATGGAAGCCCCCCCCGTGGATTACGGTGCGCTGATGATCTACAACACCGGCGACCCCAACAAATGGGAGGAGCGTAACCCTATCCTCGACTATCGTGATGTGTATCCCTACCTGAATCGGCTCGATAAATACCCGTTGCCCTTAGCCGCTGCCTATCCCGTCTTCCATTGGGTCAGGGACATCTATGGCGTGCGCGTGGAGCATACCGTTGAGGCCGAGGAGATCCTCAAAGTCAAACAGGCGATGGAGAAAGAGCGAAAGGATCTGAGTCGATCCATCATCACCTATCATTTAGACGAAGAAAATATTAATAGATACAAACCAGAAACCTATGAAGAGATTTATCATCATTAGTCTGATGACAGCCATGACGCTGCCGATGCTTGCCTGTGCCGGAGGTGGTACGGACAACTATTACCTGTTCAGCCCCTTTGTCGGCAACAACTTCAGAAATCGCGTGGAGAAAATCTGCAACGACAACTGGAAAGCCTACCTCGGCTCGACGGAAGAATATTTTTGGTTCAATGCCGACGAGGTCATCAAGGCGGCCCAACAGAAGGGCGATGCCCTGATGGTCAGTTACATCCAGAACCTGCAGAAATACCTCGACTGCGTCGATATCGAGCAGCGCAAACAGTACGAATGGCTCTATCCCACGAAGGAAGACATCGATGGTCAGAAACGCACCTTGCAGGCAGTGCGTACCTATGCCCTTGGAAAGACAAAGACCAAGTTGCGTTCCCAGCATGCCCTGCTCTACATGCGCTGCAACATGATGCTGGGTCAGCACCAGGAGAATATCACCTACTGGGAACAGACCGCCAGCCAGTTTATTGAAACGGTCTATAAGGACATGATGAAGAACATCTATGCCGGTGCGCTCTACAAGACCGGTCGTGAGGCCGAGGCTGGTGAACTCTTTGCCGAGATGGACGATGAGGAGAGTCTGATGACACAGTTCTATAAGAAACGCTCCTACCTAGCCATCAGTCAGCACTACAAGCAGAACCCCACCTCGAAGGCCTTGCCCTGGTTGTTGAAGGATTTCGTGAACAATGCCCAGGAGGCTGCCGATGCGGTCAACGGTGGTGGCGGTTCCATCGGTAAACAGTTTATCCGCGACATCAACAAACAGGAGTCCTGGCAGATGCAGCAGTTCTGTGAGATGGTGGTCCGCGAGGGTAAAACCGACTGTCCCATCATGTGGAAGAGCGCCAAGGCCTGGCTGGAGTTCCTTGCTGGCAACCAGAAGGAGGCTGCCAACGACATCCTCGAAGCCGTCAAACTCGACGGTACAGCCCGTATGAAAGACAATGCCCATGTGTTGATGCTCTATATCACCGCCGCCCAGGCCAAGCCCAGCGAGGCCTTTGACGACTACCTCGCCGACGAACTGCAGTGGCTGAAGCAGAAACAAGAAGAAGAAGGTGGCGGTTTCTTCTTGGATGCCGAAAACCGTCTTACCAACAAGGTGCTTGTGCCGCATTACAGATCCAATCCCATCCGACTTGCCGCCATCTGTCGTGCACTCTTTAGTTCAGGCAGTGGTTTCGACCTCGACACCCTCAATGTCGGCAGTACGGAGAAATATCTCTACTACTCCAACACCCCTGCCAACAACAAACTCGACAAATTCCTGAAGGCCCACCTCCACGAAAACGACACAACGCTCTCCGATCTCATCGGCACGAAGTACATGCGTCTCTGCCAATGGGACAAGGCCATCCAGTGGCTGAAGGACATCCCCCTCTCCTTCTACAACAACAATTACACCAGAGAATACCGCTACTATTCCGTCCTTCGCAAATACACGGTGGAGCCGTGGATCAAACGCCAGTGGCTCGATACCGATGAGGTCTGGGAGAAGAATATCCAGTGGTGGAAGCACATCAAACTCGACTTCTGCAAGGAGATGCAGATGATGGAAGGTTCACTGAACCTGATCAACGGCAAGGCTCTTGACCAACGCTATTACAACCTTGCCACCTACTATGCCCAGGCCAGCATCTACGGTGACTGCTGGTGGCTGTTACGCAGTGCCAAGAGTTGCTACGACAAGGTGCGTGTCAATGAGGTTGACTTCAGCCAAAAGGCCCTGGAGATGCTCCAGAAGGTAGCCATGTCATCTGACCCTGCCCTGAAGCGCAAGGCCCTCTTCGCCATGGGATACAGGGAACTCTACGGCATCGTCTATTACGGTGAAAGCAACAAGAATCTGTGGTGTGAGAACGTATGGGATTCTGAGCAGGCGGAATATGTCAAGAAATACAATCCGAGTGCAGCGCAGTTCCGTGCCTATCAGGCACTCTACGACCTGACAGGTGACCAACCAGAGGAGGAATATATCCGCAAGTGTGACGAGTACACCCAGTTCCGTAAGTACTACCGTCAGCATAAAAATTAAAAAAATTCGTCTTTTTATGCACGTATTTCAAAAAAACTCCGTACCTTTGCAGCCGCTTACGAGCAATCGGGATGTAGCGCAGTTGGTAGCGCACTACGTTCGGGACGTAGGGGTCGGGCGTTCGAGTCGCCTCATCCCGACAATCGAAAAGGCATATTAAACAAAAAAGTGGCTGAGTTCAGCCACTTTTTGTTTTTATGCCAACTACTTGTTATTTTACATCGTGAGAAAGTGGGAGAACACCTTCAACAAAATGCTTTCTTGCGTCATACCTTTCATCTCCCGCATAAGGCCATTCAACAGCCTCACTGAGACCATCTTCATCTGTAAAGATACGGTATGTTCCAACATCAACCACGTTTCCATAAGGATCATCTCCCTTCTCTTTCAGGACAAACCCCCAACTCAGATTTTGCACACCTTCAGCGGTCTTCGTACCAGACACAACGATAGCCTCTTTGACAGGAACACCACTAACCTCACCTTCCATGTCAAAGTAGATGGTGAAATTATTTTCAGAACCGCTGATAAAGGCACCTGCACCCTTCATCCATTCGATACCGCCTCCCTGAACACGAACCAAGTTAATGGTATTTTTCTTCATGTCCTGGTTGGAAAATCTCTGATATTCGGAAGCATAATGATCACCATAAGAATCACCTGACCGTGAAGAACCAGTCAGTATTTCCGGATCCATATAATAAGCACCTTCCACATTCGGCGGAGTCACCCCATCATAAATAGGAATGAACTGCTCAATCTCAGTTCGAAACTCTTCAGGAACAACCACTTCAACCCGTTCGTCAATCTGCGGTGTTTCGGGTTCATTCGAAGGTTTAACAGGATTGTCTTCCTTTAAACAACCCGACAGCATCATGCCTCCTGCAACGAGGAGCCCCATGACCAATACATTTAGCTTTTTCATAAGATTTGTTTTTAATTAATAATAAATTGAATAACTCTCGGTTTAATTTTTTATTCTGCAAATATAACAAAAGTTTTAACTTGTTATATATAATCCCACTAAAAATTAATTATTATTAAGATTCATTAGTATCACGTTTCAGTCGTTCGATCATCTCGTCAATCTTATTGAGTTCGCGAGGGATGCGGATATTCTGCGGACAATGGGGCTCGCACTGACCACACTGGATACAATGGTCCGGCTGCCGGTCACGCGGCACGGCACGATCCAAAGAGATCAGATACTGGCGACGATGCTTACGGTACTCCTTGTCACCAACGCCCATTGGCAGAGAGCCTTCGTTCTTGCACTTATTATAATGCACAAAGATGGCAGGGATGTCAATGCCGTAGGGACAGGGCATGCAGTATTTACAATCGTTGCAGGGGATATTCTCCAGGCCCACAATCTTGTATGCAATGTCACTATGCAGATACGACATCTCCTCATCAGTCAGAGGAACAAGCGGACAATAGGAGAGCAAATTATCTTTCAGATGTTCCATATAGGTCATGCCACTGAGTACCGTCAACACACCCTTGGGAGTCCCCGCATAGCGGAAGGCCCAAGAGGCAAGACTACTCTCAGGGGCACGGCTTTTCAATTCCTTTGCCAGATACTGTGGCATATTCGCCAGACGGCCACCGAGCAGCGGTTCCATAATCACAGCGGGAATACCACGCTTCTGGAGTTCGGCATAGAGATACGAGGCATCTACGTTACGGTTGTTGATCTCGTCGGCATAGTCCCAATCCAGATAGTTGAGTTCTATCTGCACGAAGTCCCAGTGGTATTTATCCTGCATGGCAAGCACCTCGTCGAACACTGCCTGATAGCCATGGAAAGAGAAGCCGAGATTACGGATGCGACCTGCCTCACGCTCCTTCAACAGGAAGTCCAACATGCCATTATCAACATAACGCCCATTGAACTCATCCATGCCTCCACCCACAGCATGCAGCAGATAGTAATCGATATAGTCGACCTGCAGTTCTTTCATCGAATTGAGATACATCTCCTTGGACTTCTCAAACGACCAAAGGTCACGGTTGAAGTTGGAAAGTTTCGTGGCAATGAAATACTCACTACGCTGATGGCGACTGAGGGCTATACCCGTACAACGTTCCGACTGCCCCTGACAATAGACAGGCGACGTATCAATATAGTTCAGGCCATGCTCGAGGGCATAGTCTATCTGTTTGTTGATCATGTCCTGATCAAACTCGTCGCTATTGTCCACTTTTGTCGGCAGACGCATCATGCCATAGCCTAAGAGCGACACCTTTTCCTTGGTCTTGGGGTTCTCGCGATAGGTCATCTGGCCCACGGGGGGTTCCACTTGGTTCTTATACTCGTTGGCAGCCTGTTCTCCGGCCTTATTGGCATCCTTACAACCTGCCATCACAGCAGCCGTACCCACGGCTCCTGCACCAAACACCTTCAAAAACGAACGGCGCGATATATTTTTCTTTTCCATAATATCCTATATTTTTTTATGTACCTCGTGGCCTTCGACGTAGATGGCCGAGAAGGGCCTGGCCGGACAGACATACTCACAGGCACCACAGCCGATACAGGCACTCTCGTTGATGGCGGGAATCATGGGCGACTCCTCATCGTTCTCGTCGAGCATCACCATCTCAATAGCCCCAGAGGGACAGTGACGGGCACAGTTGCCGCACTCCACCTGATCCGTGATTGCCACACAGTTCTTCTTGATAAAGACGGCATGACCTATCTGGACAGAAGTCTTCTCATCTTTGTCAATCGGTTTGATGGCACCTGCCGGACAGACCTCCGAACAGCGCGTACACTCCGGGCGACAATAGCCATGCTCGTACGACATCACAGGCAGCATCAGGTGCATCAGGTCTGAAGAAGGACGCAGCACTTGGTTCGGACACTCAGACACACAGAGTTGGCAGCCCGTACAATGCTGGGCGAAATGGTCGAAGGAGAGGGAGCCCGGAGGTGTCAGAGGTGTCTGACGCTCAGGTGCCACCTTATCCTCGATGTCGGCGAGACCACCATCCATGATTTTTTCCTTCTTCTGAGCGATGGCAGCGGTAGTGACAAGAGCCGAAGCGAGAAGGAACGAGCGCTTAGAAGTATCGACTGTCTTATTCTTTTTCGCCAGTGGCGAAAAAGAATAAGACAGTGCCCCGAACTTACAGGCTTCGATGCAATTGCCGCAGACCACGCAACGGCTATAATCCACGCTGTGCGTCTTAAAGTCGATGCAGGCTGCCTTACAATTCTTCGAACAGAGCGAACAGTTCTTGCATTTCTCCTCATCGAAGTGTATCTTCAACCACGAAAAACGGGCAAAGAACGAGAGGAAGGTACCCACAGGACAGATGGTATTACAATACGTACGACCGCCACGCCATGCCAATACGAAAAGAATCACCAAAGTCAAGGCGGCGATGATAAACACGGGCAACGAGCGCATCCACGTATCGACAGTATAAAAAGCATAACTGTCAGCCCGTTCCGCCATCATCGCCAGCATATTATTACCGAACTTCCAGACAGGCTGGAAAATCATTGTAGCGATACGACCGTATGCACTATACGGGGCCAACAACTGGAAGAAGGAACCCACTCCCGCCAACAGTGCAATGATAAACACTCCCAGCACAGGATAGCGCAGCCAACGCACCTCCTTGGAATAACTGTATTTGTTCTTCTTTCGACGAAATCTTGCCAGGACATCCTGCAGAATGCCTAACGGACAGATAATCGAACAGTAGATACGTCCGAAGACGAGTGTCAACAGCAAAAGTGCCACGATGACCACCACGTTGAGTGCCAGCACAGCAGGCAGGAACTGGATCTTGGCCATCCAACTAAGCCACTGGTGCAGCGTCCCCGTGAAGTCGAGGAAGAGCAGGGTGATCAGTACGAAGACCACCACCGCCAGGATTGTTCTGATTTTCCGTAACATAGAATCTATATTTACTTTTTACCTTTTTACTTTTTTACCTTTACTATCAGTATGCTTACCTCATAAAGCAACCATATCGGGAGAGCCACCACAAAGAGCGTAAACGCATCCGTCGTCGGGGTGATGATGGCCGCCACCACTAAGATGGCCACAACGGCATGGCGACGCATGGAGCGCATCATCTGTCGGTTGATCAATCCCATCCGACCTAAAATCCAACTGACCACTGGCAGTTCAAACACGATTCCCATCACGAGGCACATCATCAATAGCGTGTCCATATACGACTGCAGCGTCAGCATGTTCGCCACATCCGGACTGACCTGATACGTTCCCAGAAACTTCACCGTCAATGGGAAGATCAGGAAGTAGTTGAGTGCCGTACCCAGCATGAACATCAGATATCCGCTCGTGCAGAGCAGGGTGGCATATCTCCTCTCATTGTCATAGAGCGCCGGCGAGATAAAGCGGAAGAGTTGCCAGATGATATAAGGCGAGGCCACCAGTACGCCGGCATACATCGCCGTTTTCAAGTGTACCATGAACTGCTCCGTCAGTCCCGTGTTCATCAGGTGGATACTGAACGGTTCTACGCCCATCAGTCTGTACGTGATAAATTCACTTGTATGTGGTGCCAGCACCACGGCAAACAGTTCCTCTTTCAGGCAGAAAGCCACCGCAGCAGCCACCACCGTAATGACGAGGATGCGAATGATGACAGAACGCAATTCGTCAAGGTGATCCCAGAAGGTCATCACCTGCTCACTCATCCTTTTTCTCTTCGTCCTTCGTGATATCCGTCACCTCATTCATACCCTCCTTGAAACTCTTGACACCCTTGCCAAGTCCTTTCATCAGTTCGGGAATCTTCTTGCCACCGAAGAGCAGCAGGACGATCAATGCGATAACCAGTATCTCTTGCATGCCAAGTCCAAATAGCAACAATGATTCAATCATATCTCTTTTGTTTTTTGTTTCTGTTGCAAAAATACAAAATAATTACCAAATATGTATTAATTTATGAATTATTAATATATTCAGTACGCAACATAAGGCGTTAGACGCTCGATCACCTCCGGTGGAAAGTCTTTGGAGAGTCGGAGATCCTGCAGGCTTTTCAGGGGACCGTGCAGACGACGATAGTCCGTAATGGCACGGGCCTGATAGAAATTGATGTAGGGATGCTTGCGGAGTTCATTGAGCGAGAGTTGGTTGATGTTCAGTTTACGAGGCTGGGCACCCTCTACCACAAGATAGCCTTTCGCATCCAAGGGGAAACCTTCTATCTCGTCAAGTTGATCCACACTGACATAACCGCCTAAGCGTTCACCATACTGTACCACCTTCCGTGCGAAATAAGGGCCAATACCCGGCACCATCTTAAGTTGCGTAGTGTCTGCCGTATTGAGAACCACGTGTTCACCCACCATGATCTTCGGCTGGTAGTGTACCACCACCGAATCGTGCTCTTCCCGATGGAGAGACCTCCCCCTTTGGTATGCCGTATCACGATACACCACCTTCGTACGGACATAGACCGTCTTGGTACGTTCCGGGTAAGACCTCTGACGAAAAGAGTCTCGCGTGCCATCCTTGGCAGGCAAACTATCTGCCGCTGTCAAGCCGTTCGACTGTTCATTGCCGCCTACAAAGAAAATAATCCCCAACGCCACCACAATCACACACAGCAACGTCAGAATCACCTTCCGATCCGACTTTCTCAAATAAAAAAACTCCCTTATGAATCCCATAGTATTCTCTTACTTCTCACCTCTTACATCATATATCTTACATCTTACATCATACATCTTCCATCTATATCATATCACCCCAAACTGATGCATCAATATCAGGAAGATACAGACAGGCACAACATATCTGACACATAACATATAGACAGTAAAGAACGACTTAGATCCGGATGTTTCCCAATTGGTAAATTCCTCACGCACCAAAGACTTGGAGGCAAACCACCCCACCAGGATGCTCGTCAGCAAGGCTCCTACGGGCAACATATATTGGGCTGTCAGGTAGTCACAGAAGTCCATCAGGGGCATCCCCAGCAACTGGATGTCAGGATTGCCTACTGACAAGGAACAGAAGATGGCAATCAGACTGCAAGCCGTCGTCACAATCCAGGCCGCATTCGATCGTTTGACCTTCATTTCCTCGTGGAAGAAAGCCGTGCCAATCTCATGCATGGAAATAGTGGAAGTGAGGGCAGCAAACACCAACAGGGCATAGAACAATATGGAGATGATATAGCCCAGAACGGGCATAAAGGCAAAAGCCTGTTGGAAAACCCCCGGTAGGGTGATAAAGATCAGTAAAGGACCGCTGTCAGGCTGTACCCCCACAGAGAAGGCTGCCGGGAAAATCATCAGTCCTGCCATCAGGGCAATCAGGAAGTCCACTAGTGCTATCTGCGTGGCAGATTGCAGCAGATGAGTCTGTTTCGAATAATAACTGGCGTAGGTACAGAGACAGGCCGTACCCAGACTCAGTGAGAAGAACGCCTGCCCGAGTGCCTCTAAGAACACCTGACTGTTCACCTTCGAGAAGTCCGGCTTCAGCAGGAACTCGATGCCCTTCGACGCATTCGGCAGTGAACAAGAGGCAATCACGATGATCAGCAATAGGATAAACAATAACGGCATCAACAACATGGAAGCCTTCTCAATCCCGTTGCGCACCCCCCGTACAATGATGAAATGCGTGATCAGGATAAAAACAACACCCAATACCGCCGGTTTGACAGGATCACTGGAGAAAGTCTGGAAATACTGTTGGACATAAGCCGTATCACCCTTCACCCCACCTACAACGGAAGCCCCAAGGTACTGTAGACACCAACCCGCCACCACGGAATAGAAGCCAAGGATGATGGAAGATGTCAGGATTCCCAATATACCGATGAAACCCCAACCCTTGTTGCCCGTCAGACTGCCGTATGCCCTTGCCGCATTCGCCTGCGAGTGACGCCCCACGATAAACTCGCTGACCATCCCCGGGATACCCAACAGGAGGATACATCCTAAATATACCAGCATAAAGGCGGCACCGCCGTTCTGTCCTGCCATAAACGGGAAACGCCACACGTTACCCAGTCCCACGGCAGAACCCGCGGTTGCCAGGACGATACCCAGTCTGCTACCAAAATTTCCCCTCTCCATTGCCATCTTACAATAAACCTAATTGGTGTAGGAAAATAAACAAGATACAGATTGGGCAGACGTATTTCACTAAGAAGAGGTAGACATGGAAGAAACGCTTCATCTGCAGTGTGCCATAATTCGTAAACTCGTCGTGTACCAACTTATGCGGCACGAACCAACCAATCAAGATACAGGTCAGGAAGCCGACTATTGGCAGGAATATCTGTCCCGTCACAAAGTCGAAAAGGTCGAAGAGCGTCTTACCCAACACGTGCATGAACTGTCCTGAAGGTCCCAGCGACAGAGAACAGAAGGCTCCAATGATACAACACGAGATGGTCACAATCAACGCTGCCGACTTACGTGTAATATGGCACTCCTCTTGGAAGAACGATGTGCTCACCTCATGGAGCGACATCAGCGAAGTAAGGGCCGCTAATGACAGCAGCAGGTAGAATAGCAGTGAGATAATGTAACCCACCACCGGCAGACTGCCAAATGCCTGCTGGAACACGTTCGGCAAGGTGATGAATATCAGCGAGGGACCACTATCTGGATTCACGCCTACCGAGAAGGCTGCCGGAAAGATCATCAGTCCTGCGAGGATCGCCACGATAGAGTCTATCACACCTATCTGTATGGCAGAAGTCGTCAGGTTCGTCTGTTTGGAGAAATAACTGGCGTAGGTACAGATACAGCCCATGGCGATACTCATTGAATAGAACGACTGTCCGAGTGCCCCGAGGAACACATCCCCATTGATCATGTTCCAGTCTGGCTTGAACAGGAACTCAACACCCTTCGTGGCATTCGGCAACATGCACGAAGCCCCCACGATGACCAATAATAATATAAATAAGGTGGGCATCAGCAATTTGGAAGCCCTTTCAATGCCGTCGCGCACGCCATGTTCAATAATCAGGAAAGTGGCAAAGAGAATGAGCACCGTCCAGAATACCGGTTTGACGGGATCCTGAGAGAACGTCTCAAAGTAAGACTTGAAGAAAGCCGGGTCGCCGTTCAGATGTCCGAGAAGCGAAGCCCAGATATACTGCAGGCACCAGCCCGACACCACTGCATAATAGCCTGTAATCAGGAAACCCGTGAGTACACTCATATAACCAATCAGTGCAAGCGGGTTCCTGCCACCCACCTTGATATAGGCCCTGGCGGTATTCGCCTGCGCATGTCGTCCGATGATAAATTCGCTGATCATACAGGGGATACCCAAGAGCAGCACGCACCCCACGTAAATCAGGATAAACACGGCTCCGCCGTTCTGTCCCGTCATATAGGGGAAGCGCCACACATTGCCCAGTCCCACCGCCGAACCGGCTGTAGCCAGGATGACGCCAAGTTTACTCCCGAAATTAGCCCTTTCTAATTTAGCCATAATAATCTTTTTGCATCTTTTGCTTGCAAAAGTACAAATAAAATAAGAAAAAAGTGTAATTTTGCAGGCGAAATTGTAAGAATGATGAATTTAATCCGCCATTTCGTTAAGAATTATCCGTTTTCATGTGTCTGTATCGCCCTGATATGGATCCTGTCGCTGAGCCCCTTCTTCCCCCAGACACCGCTTGATCATGTCCGTTTCATCGACAAGTGGGTTCATATCCTGATGTACTGTGGTACCTTCACCGTTGTCTGGTTAGAATACTATTTCAAGCACAAGTCGTATGACTGGGAAAAACTATTCTACTGGGGTTGGCTGGCCCCTATCCTGATGAGTGGTCTTTTGGAACTATTGCAGGAGTATTGTACCGACGGTCACCGCAATGGCGACCTTCTCGATTTGGCCGCCAATGCCACAGGTGTCACGATTGCCGCCGTCATTGGTCTGTGCCTTCTGCTGCTTTTCCCCAGACGCTGAAAGGGTTCTTCCTCAGATGTGAGTTATAGTATCTGTGGTCGCCGGTCACTTCCTGACCGATGAAATCGGGTTTTTCATAGGGTTCATCCTCTGCGCCGAGTTCCACCTCAGCCATGACCAGTCCTTCGTTTTCGCCGAAGAACTCATCCACCTCGAAGGTATGGTTGCCGCTCTTCACGAGCCAACGGGTCTTGTCGATGATGCCCGGTTCACAGAGTTGCATCAGGTGTTCTGCCTCGTCGAGCGTAATCTCCTTCTCAAACTCATACCGGCTCAATCCACCGTTCTCCGAAGGACCTTTGATGGTCAGGTATCCGCGTTCGTCACGGATACGTACCCTGACGGTACGTCCGTGACTACTGCTGATATACCCTTGTTGGATGTGGCTGTGACTATAGGCCTGTTGCTTATAGCCGTTGCCTTTCACCAGGAATTTGCGTTCTATCTCCAGTCCGCTCATTAAGAAACGATGAAGACGGAATAGACCACGAACAAGAGGGCAAGTGCGATGAGTGCGGCGAAGATCCAGTTCACCACTTTCTTACCCTTGTCTTCCACTTTCTTCTGATAGGCCACCTTCTTGCCGGTTGCCTTTGATGCTTTTGCAATCTGTGCCATAATCTTATGTTTATTGTTTAATGTTTATTGTTTATTGTTCTTCGTCATTTACCGGGAATTCCATCAGGTAGGCCTTGATGAAATCATCGATCTTACCGTTCATCACGGCATCCACATCGGTGGTCTGGTAGTTCGTGCGGTGGTCTTTCACGCGACGGTCATCGAAGACGTAAGAGCGTATCTGACTGCCCCACTCGATTTTCTTCTTGCCCGCCTCGATCTTCGCCTGAGCCTCCAAGCGCTTCTTCATCGCCCGGTCATAGAGTTGTGATTTCAGCAACGTCATGGCACGCTCCTTGTTCTTCGGCTGGTCGCGTGTCTCCGTGTTCTCGATGAGGATTTCTTCTTCCTCACCCGTGTCAGGGTCGGTATACCAGTAGCGCAGGCGCACGCCCGACTCCACCTTATTCACGTTCTGTCCACCGGCACCACTGCTGCGGAACGTATCCCACGACAGTTTGGCGGGATCCACATACACCTCGATGGTGTCATCCACCAGCGGCGAGACGAACACTGAGGCAAAACTCGTCATACGTTTGCCCTGGGCATTAAACGGTGAAACTCGCACCAGACGGTGCACGCCGTTCTCCGATTTCAGATAGCCATAGGCATAGTCGCCTCCCTCTATCTGCATCGTCACACTCTTGATGCCCGCCTCATCACCGTCGAGCAGGTTGGAGATGGTCACCTTATAACCATGTGCCTCCGCCCAACGCATATACATACGCATGAGCATCGAGGCCCAGTCCTGTGCCTCTGTACCGCCGGCACCAGAGTTGATCTTCAGCACCGCCTCCATCGGATCCTCCTTCTGACGGAGCATATTCTTCAGTTCCAGATCCTCAATGGCCTGCATCGCCTTGGCATAGGTGTCATCCACCTCCTCCTCTGTCACCATCTCGTCCTTATAGAAGTCGAAGGCCAGTTGCAGTTCATCGGCCAAGGTGCGCACCTCCTTATAGCCGTCGAGCCATTTCTTGATGCTCTTCACCTTCTTCATCTGCTCCTCGGCCCGCTTGCGGTCTTCCCAGAAGTCAGGTGCTTGTGTACGAAGATCCTCCTCCTCGTACTCCATCTGCTTCTTATCGATTTCCAGATACCGATGCAGCGCATCGGCTCTTTCCAGTACATCCTTCAGTTGATCCTGAGTTATCATTTGTCCCTTTAACTTCCCTTTAACTTCCTTTTAACTTCCCTTTAACTTCCTTTTAACTTCCCTTTAACTTCCTTTTAACTTCCCTTCTATTCCGCATACATTGCATCAATCTCCTTACGGTAGTTCTCATTCAGCACACGACGCTTGATCTTCAGCGTGTTCGTGAGTTCGCCCTTCTCCATCGAGAAATGGTGGGGCAGCAGTGTGAAGCGCTTGATCTGCTCGTAGTGTGCCAACTGCTGCTGAAGCGTGTCTATACGTTCCTTCATCATCTCATTGATCCTCGGGTCGGCGCAGAGTTCCTCACGGTTCTCAAACGGGATATGGTGCTCACGGGCATACTCCTCCAAAAGCGGATAGACTGGAATGATCAATGCCGACACGAATTTCCGTTGGTCGGCGATGATGGCAATCTGGTCGATGAACTTATCCACCAACAATTTCGACTCAATCATCTGCGGGGCAATGTACTTGCCGTTCGAGGTCTTGTAGAGATCCTTGATACGCTCTTTGAGGAACAATTCACCGTCCTTCAAATAGCCCGAGTCACCCGTCTTGAAGTAGCCGTCCTCGGTAAACGCCTCCCGCGTCAGGTCGTCGCGGTTGTAATAGCCGATGGTGATGGTCGGGCCTTTCAGCAGCACCTCACCCTCGTCGCTGATACGGATGTCAATACCCTCGATGGGAATACCGACACCACCCACCGTCCAAGGTTCACCCAAATGGTTACAACTCACTGTGGCAAGACTCTCGGTGAGTCCATAGCCCACAATCATATTGATGCCGATGGCGTGCACGAACTCTTCCACCTTCGGGTTCACCGTGGCCCCTGCCGTGGGGAAGAAATGCGCATTCTCCAATCCTAATTCCTTACGAACGAGTGAAAAGACGGTCTTGTTAAGCATCTCGTACTCCAAATGCAGCGCCAGTGGCGGACGCTTGCCCTTCGAGATATAGTCGATGTTATGTTTCTTACCGACGCTCAGTGCATGCTGGAAAAGTTTCCGTTTCGGGGCACTGGCCTTATCAATCTGTTCCTGCACCCCCATATACACCTTCTCCCAAAAGCGGGGTACCGATGACATACACGTGGGATGCGTCTCCTTCATCGACTGTTGCACCTCCAAGGGATACGTATTCACAATCAGTGTGGCTCCCTCTGTGATACTGAGTATCTTCCAGCCCTTCTCGAAGATATGCGTAAACGGCAGGAAGTTCAGCACACGGTCTTTCTCCCCCACCGGCACACACTTGTCATTGGCCACAAAGGCCGCATGATACTGTCCGCAAGTCAGGATGACACCCTTTGAGTCTCCTGTGGTACCCGAGGTATATAAGATATTTGCGATATCGTCCATCGATGCCTGTGCCTGCAGCGACTCCACCTCCGTCTGACGGGGCAGGTTCTCACCGTATTTCAGGAAGTCATCGAAGTACATCGCATTGGGATCATGGGTTGAGATACGTACGTTCTTGTCGAAGATGATAATCCGCTCCAACGACTGACACATCGACACCACACGACGCGCCTTGTCGTACTGTTCCTGTTCACCGACGAAGAGGAACCGTATCTTTGCGTCGCTGACCATGAACTGGATCTGTTGTTCCGACGAGGTGGCGTAGAAGGGGATGGTGACCGCCCTGATGCCCCATGCGCCGAAATCGGTGAACAGATACTGGATGGAATTCTGCGAGAACACGCCCACATTCTCCTGCACCTTCACACCGAGGTTGAGCAACGCATTCGACACCTGTTTGACGTTGTCGGAGAACTGGTTCCACGACATCGACTTCCATTCCTTGCCGCCGAAATCCTTATAGACAAGTGCCTCACGATTGCCATAGTTCTTGGCCTGGTCGTGTATCAAACGGGATAAATGACTGTTTGTCTGCATACGTATCACACTTATTTGGGTGCAAAATTAATTAAAATCACGCATATTGCCAAATTTTTGTCACGAAACGACGCAACAAAACAACTTTTTTTGTAATTTTGCACCCACTTAGCGATAGCCTAGAAGGATGATTACAATAAAACGAGTCGAAACGAAACAGCAACTGGCTGCGTTTATCCAGTTCTACTACGACCTCTATCGCGGCAGCGAATACGCCGTGCCATACCTCTATTCCGATGAGATGGCGACACTGCGGCGCGACAAAAATCCATCGTTTGAGTGCTGCGAGGCCGAATATTATCTGGCTTATGACCACCAAAAAGTGGTAGGACGCGTGGCGGCGATTATCAACCACCGTGCCAACGAACGGTGGAACCGGAAAGCCGTGCGCTTCGGCTGGTTCGACTTCATCGACGACATCGAGGTATCCACTGCCCTATTGAAGGCCGTCGAGGACTGGGGGCGTGAAAAAGGCATGAATGAGATTGTCGGTCCGATGGGTTTCATCGACACCGACCGTGAGGGGATGCTCGTCGAAGGTTTCGAGGAACTCTCCACGATGTATGTCAACTACAACCACCCCTACTACTCCAAGCACATGGAGCGCTTGAGCGGTTTTGTGAAGGACAACGATTATCTGGAATACAAGGTGAAAGTGCCGGAGGTGGTGCCCGATAAGTTTGCGAAGACCACCCTACTGGTGCAGAGGCGTTACGGCCTCAGCGTCCATAAGTTCACCCGTCACGAACTCATCGAGGAAGACTTCGGACGCGAGGTGTTCCATCTGCTCAATGCCACCTATAAGGATCTCTATGGCTTCTCCGAACTCTCGCAGCAACAGATCGACCGACTGGTGAACGACTACATCAAGATTGCCGACCTGAACCTCGTCACCGCCATCATGGACGGTGAGAAGATGGTAGGTTTCGGCATCACCTTCCCCTCGTTCTCCCGTGCCCTGCAAAAGACCCGCGACGGACGGTTCCTGCCTTTCGGTTGGTGGCACTTGCTGAAAATCCTGAAGTGGCACAAGACGAATATCGTAGATTTATTATTAATAGGTGTGCTGCCCGAATACCGCAGCAAGGGGGCCAATGCCCTTATCTTCGACGACCTGATCCGGCAGTTCCAGATCTACGGCTTCGAGTGGGCCATCACCGGCCCGCAGATGGAAACCAATGAAGGTGTCCTCTCGCAATGGCAGTATCTGGAATCCACCCCCTACCGCCGCCACCGCTGCTATAAAAAAGAATTGTAAATTATGGAGATGACTTGGGATTTTATCTTGCGTATTTTTGTGGCAGCGCTCTTAGGCGGTGCCATCGGTCTGGAACGTGAATACCGTGCCAAGGAGGCCGGCTTCCGCACCCACTTCCTCGTGGCATTGGGTTCGGCGCTGTTTATGATTGTCTCGGCCTACGGCTTTGAAGGTGCCCTCGGCACCCCTGAGCACCGTTGGGACGTGTCGCGTGTGGCCGCCCAAGTGGTGTCGGGTATCGGTTTCATTGGTGCCGGTACCATTATCTTCCAGAAGAACGAGAATGCCGTCCGCGGTCTGACCACCGCCGCCGGTCTCTGGGTGACTGCTGCCATCGGTCTGGCCTGTGGAGGTGGCATGTATATCCTTGCCGCCGCTTCTACCTTCCTCGTCCTCGTCGGTCTCGAGGCCTTTAGGATCATCCTTGACAAGTTCGACAAGAAGCGCGACAAGCCGGAAAAATAAGTCTCCTGTTCATTCTTCGACCACTCACCTCACAAATTAAATGAATTATATTTGGCGAATTCCGCCTCCAAACTCATGCTAATTGGTAACACTATTGTAGTGTTATTCGGTAGCTTTCTTTCCAATGTTAACGTTCGTCGAGCCTGTTACCTCAGCCTCGTTACCGCCACCATAGACATTACCACGGATATCGGCACCGACGACGGTAAGACCTGTACGTGGAGTGCTTTCATTTTTAAAGTTACTCACGTAGTCTTCTGTAGCCTTTGTACCAATATTGACAGTTGTACTACCAATCACCTTCGCAGCATTACCACCGCCAAAGACATTCTGGATGGCACCCATCTTGCCCTTTGTATGAGAAGGCAGAGTGACACTGTGGCCGCCGATGGTCTTGGTATTTTCTGCATAATCAGAATAGTAATGAGTTTCAGTAGTTTCGTCTCCTGTGACAGGATCCGTAACTGTTACAGTTTCTGATGGCTTCGTCTGTGCTTCAGTCGTACCATCTGCCACCACGTTGATGTTCACTGTCGGGCTACCCACCATCACTGCCGTCTCTCCATAGCCACCTCCATACACGTTACCGATACTGGTAAACGACTTGATATTCATCACCGGGTCTGCGAAGGCTGTGGTCCAACCATTCACGGCTGTTCCGTCAGTAGCCGAAGTACGCGGCTTTAACGTGGTCACGGCTTCATCACCCGTACCAGTTGTCACCTGCTTATACCCATAAATGGAGTATCCTGCCTCGTTACCTCCGCCGTAAAGTTCGCCGATGATGATAGGTTTACAGCCCGTCTCCTCGATATTCACCTTGATGGATCCGCTGATGGTTCCACTCAGGTTGTTGCCTCCAAACACTCGGTCGAAGGTTCCGTTAGTGATAGTTAGTTCCACGTTAGCAATGATGTCCGCTTCCTCTGCACCACCGTAAGCCTCTTTCAGTCCCGGGATACAAGACATCAGCAACTTGGCCTCTGCATCCATCGGCGCGCTCTTGCCACCGCCATAGGCTTCATCTACGTTGAATGCACAACATGGAACGCCTGTATCGTCATTTACTTCTTCAAGCATGGTTACAGCCGTCACACGCACATTACCCTTAGTATTCGAGCCGCCAAACACACGGTGAATCGTTCCACCCAATATGTTTACATTAGCCGCACCGGAACCATAAACATAATCTGCTATAAATGCCGTCGTCTGCCTATCTTCCTTCGTGGGGAATTGCGCTTCCACAGCAGAATAATCAAAAAATCCCACATTCGCTCCCGGATTGTCCATTTTAACTCCGTTGACTGTTATTTTATCCTTACCATTTCCGCCGCCGAAAACCTCGTCTATCTCATACGTACCATTAATCGTAACGTCAGTTGCCGGAGTCGAGGCGGCATTACCACCACCATAGACCTGCTTGATACTGGTCAGGTCACAGCCATCGATAATGACGGTGGTATGGGTCTGCGCCTTAGCAGTAGCATCTCCATTAGCATTTACCGGTTCATAGGCTGCCAGGTTTCCGCCACCATAGACTGCTTCCACATCGAAGGTTGATCCATCTTTTGATGAAGATTTTTTGTGTGTATCATCATATCCTACCGTCTTATAAACGTGTACTGTCACTGTATTCTGTGGACTACCGTTCAGGTTGTTGCAACCGAAGATGCTGCCTTTCACCTTGCAGTTATCATTATCAGTGTCCTCATTCAGTTTCACCAGCACGTCACCATATACCTTGGCCTCAATAGCCTTCACAGTCGCGTCATCAGGGTCGGCCTTTTGGCCAAGTCCGCCACCATAGACGTTGCCGCCGATGGCACCACCCGTCAGAATGACATTCGTCTTATAAAAAGTAATGGCCTGAGTGTTTGCCGTAGGTGCTGTATATATATCATGGCCTTCGCCGTCTTGACCTGTTGCCCAAGTGCCTTTACGAAAATAATCAATATCCGCCACCGCCTTTTGATTAGCAGTTTCGATTAAAGTGTATTCGTAAGGATCGTTTTCTGTGCCTGTGCCACTGCGAGTATAATACCCAGTTACAATTGAAGTGCCCGGTGTTAGTAATTCGGTAACGTCTTCATATCCATTGGCATCCCAATTGGTGATGTTGGTATTGGCCAATGCACCGCCACCATAGACATCCTTCGTTATCGTTCCACCACTGATTTTCACATCTACACTACCTTTGGTAAGCCCCATCTCGCCGCCACCAAAGACGGAACCATTGACAGTGGCACTTTCAGTGATGGTCACATCGGGCTTAGTGGCTAAGGCCAACGTTTCAAGATACGTTGCGTATGCCTCCGGTGTAGTAAAATATTCCCAAACAAAGTTACGGTCAGTATAATAATCCCATTTCTTGTGTTCATCTTCTGGGTTATGGCCAGTATTTGTTGTCTGATCATAATCTTTATGAACCACCATACGTTTGGAATTTTTATTTACTTCACCTTCCTGATAAACTTCCTGATAATAATAATGAGGCGTAACTCCCTTGCCAGCACCAAAGACATTACCTTCACCATCTGCTCCGATTTTGGCTTGATCTCGGATTAGGATAGTACAGATTCCGCCACCTTGCAATACAGAAGGCATTTGATATTTGTCAAGGCCGTATTTGCCCACCGAGGCAATCATGCCGCCACCATAGACGCTCTGTCCTACTTTGGCTTTGCCCTGAATAATGACTTGAGTGCTGCCACGCACCAGTGCCGAGTAGCCATGTGTCTCCTCACCGGCACCGGCACCGAACACACTACCTTTAATATAGGGCTCATTTTCCGTGTTTTCAACTCCTACTGTCACCTCACTATCTTGATCTACTCGGCCAACCTCACCGCCACCATAGACATTCTTTTGTACCGTGCCGTTACTAATAGTTACACTCGCAGTTCTCACCATGGCAGGCTCACATTTGAATGTGGTTGCTTCACCCTTGCCGGCACCGAACACGTGGCCTATAATGTTTGCTTTAGCATCAGTGATGGTAACAGTGCAGACGCCAGTTTCTTGGGTATCTGTCTCTTTCAATTTTTGCCAATAATAATCCCTACCATCCTCAGAAGTATTAAATGTACCCACATAACCTATGTTACCGCCGCCATAGACATTACCTCTGACGACGACTCCTGTCGACGACTCTTCTTCTCCTGACGACTGCGCCATAGCATTGCTACCAACAAGCCAAGCTGTCAGTAATATAGTGAAAATCAGTGCGTATCTATTTCTATATGTCATATCGTTATTCAATTATCGTCTAATCGCCTGAGGATGTTGTCAACTCTGGTGGATTTGCCTGAATATACACGTTCGCGTCGCCACCAACTACGCCATTATCACCACCGCCAAAGACATTGCCTGTGATATCAGCATTTTGCGAGAGATAAACGGTGGTGTTGCCGCTGACAGCACTCTGGGCACCGCCACCGAACACACTCCCATCAACCTTTGTGGTTCCTTCGATAGAAAGGATTACATTACCATTCACTGTACCAAGACCAGTAAGTGTTTCTGGAGTGTAAACATACCAATTTCCACTGCCAATAGGATATTCAAATTTTTTTTTATCATTGTTCGTTTGGGGTGTAGGGGTTATTCCCCATTCGGTAGGAACATCATGAATCCAAGTGTACTCAATATTATCACCAGCCCGGTGCGTGATTTCACCAGTTGTAGGATCGGTTATATCTGAAGCATATTGTTCGTAACCCAACGAGCCATCGTGGATAAAACCAGCAAAGTCGCGGTAGCACCAATTAACTCTATTTTTGTCGTGGACAGGGAGCGATGGAATGGAAGCCGAGAATCCGGCACCAAAGACAGAGCCATGAACAACGGTATGTCCTTTAAGGATGGTGGTTACAATAGGATTAGAAGAGTTTTCTGGCCCACTTACTGCACCAAGATTACCACCGCCATAGAAATTGCCATTGAACGTACAATCGGTGATAATAGTCGTGATTGGTGCCACCATAGTTTTGGAGAAGGATGCATAATGGTAATAGGTACGAGGAACAGTTGTAGTTACACCTGTTGGTATTGGCAACAACTCAAATTCAAACTCTGCTTGATATCCCTTGCCATCTTCATAAGAAAACGGAGTAAACTGGTTGAATTTTCCTTTATCATTAGCAGTCCATACACTATGATCCGTTTGGGAGGGTGCCGCAATTTGCCATCCATCGTATTTGTTCTCGCGAAACATATTGGTGCCTCCATTGCCTCCCCCAAAGAACTGATCGAAAGTGGTACCCGTGGCAGTAGTGGTAATCGTCTTACTGCTACTCATATTTCCCAATTTGGGGCCTCCACAATATTTATGGACAATGCTGTTGTCGATGGTGACATCGATAGTACCTGTAACAGGGCGAGTGGCATTGATGCCGCCACCATAGAATTCGTGGATTCGCGAGTGGTTGATTTTGAAGGTAACGTTGCCACCATTGGTTTCATTTTTGGCACCTACACTTTCCATACCGGCACCTGCCACCGTGCCAAACCATCCGCCATCAAGGTAGGCGTGCGGGTTGTCGGTCATATTGTAAAAGTCGGCACGGAACATACCGCTAAGATAGAACTCGGGAAAATCTCCGCCTATGGCATTGACAGCACAATGGCGGGTGGCTGATCGTGTATTGACATGGGTGCCGGGAGTAAAGGCTTTCATATAGAGCTTTCCGCCCATCAGGAAATAGGACGTCTTATCGGCCCTTGCAGTAGCAGTGGCATTCGCGCCAGCCTGAGTAAAGGTATGAGTAGAGACAATCTGCGTAAACTCGCCGCCGTTGAGGATCATCGGAGCTTCGTGTTTAGCATATTTGTTATCGCCTGTCCTTATTTCATATTCGAACTGAGTTACATACATATACGAAGTTTCTGTCACTTCGTAATGCCCCTGCGGACAGATGTTACGAACGCCCCAATAGTTGAGGCCGGAGCGGATGGCCATCGTAATGTC
>JAGCRH010000006.1 GCA_017964785.1 Prevotella sp. | reverse complement strand
TTGCCTTAACATTGTTTTACCTTTTTTTGCGGTATGTAAGGCTGTGGTGGCCAAATACTTTCATTCCGCTAAATTTTCAGGTGGTTTCTCGCGTTATTTAATAAAAATGTGTAACTTTGCACCCAAAAGCGGAGATTATGGAACATCAGAGACTCAGATTTGCCCTTTTTGGCAATATCTATCAGGCCAAGAAGTCGGCCAGCATCCAGAAGGTGCTCTCCTGCATCGCCAACTACGGTGCAGACCTCTATGTCGACAAGGAGTACTATGACTTCCTGAGAGATGATCAGCGTGTGGATGTCAACGCCACGAATATCTTTTCGGGCGACGACTTCGAGGCCGATTTCGTGATTTCTATGGGTGGCGACGGCACGTTCCTCAAGGCTGCCAGCAGGGTAGGACGTAAGAACATCCCCATCCTGGGTGTCAATATGGGACGCCTGGGATTTCTTGCAGACATCAGTCCTGATGACATCGAGCGTTGCTTAGAGGCTCTCCATAATGACGATTTCGCCATTGAGTCACGTGCACTCATTCAGGTGGAGGCAGATGGGAAACCATTGGGTGAGTGTAATTATGCCCTCAACGATGTGGCCGTCCTGAAACGTGACTCCGCCTCGATGATCTCCATTCGCGCCAGCATCAACGGCCAGTATCTGAACACCTATCAGGCCGACGGTCTGGTCATTTCCAGTCCTACGGGTTCTACGGCCTATTCCCTCTCCAATGGAGGTCCTATCATCGTTCCAGGCACGAAGGTGTTCTCTATGACGGCCGTTGCCCCGCACTCGTTGAATGTGCGTCCCATCGTGCTGCCCGACTCGTCTGTCATCGAACTCGATGTGGAGAGCCGTAGCCACCATTTCCTCGTGGCCATCGACGGCCGCTCGGAGAAATGCAAGGAAGGCACGAAGATTGTGCTCCGACGCGCACCATATGATATTAAGGTGGTGAAGCGCTCCGACCATCGCTACTTCAATACCCTCCGCGAGAAGATGACTTGGGGCGTAGACACGCTATAATCGTTAAAAACGTTTACTTTTAAATTTTCAATTTTCAATTTTCATTTTATTATCGTACCTTTGCACCCGCAAACGAAAAAGGTCGGCATAGCTCAGTTGGTTAGAGTATCACCTTGACATGGTGGGGGTCCTTGGTCCGAATCCAAGTGTCGACACAAGATTTAAGGCTGCCAAACGGCAGCCTTTATTTGTGCAAAGGGCAAACACTTTATTTCTTTTTCACTGGGTCGCAAGTCAGTCCGCAGCCCAGTTTCTTGAAAATCTTCCTGTCCACCTCGCTCAACATTACCGTGGAGTGTACCTGACAATCGCGCAACTTCGGCAGTTGCTCCAAAGCCTTGCGGCAGTTCTCGTCATCGTTCGAGAGCACGCTCAGCGCCACCAGTACTTCGTCGGTATGCAGGCGTGGGTTCTTGGCACCAAGATACTCCGTCTTCGTCTTCTGCACAGGCTCGATAAGGCTTTGTGAGATGAGTTTCACCTCATGGTCAATACCTGCTAAGTATTTCGTGGCGTTCAACAGCAGGGCGGCGCTGCATCCTAACAGCGGACTCGACTTGGAAGTGATAATCGTGCCGTCCTCCAGTTCGATGGCTGCCGATGTATGTCCGCTCTCAATCTTCTTCTCGTAGGCGGCAGTAGTCACGCGTCGGAAGGCTGTGCTGATTTTTGCCTGATTGAAGAGCAGACGGATTTTGCTCACCTCGCTTTCGTTGTCGGCTCCGTTTGCCATCTTGTTGGTGGCATCGTAGAATCGGCGGATAATCTCGTCTTTCGAGGCCTTACAGCACACCTCGTCGTCT
This sequence comes from Prevotella sp., assembly GCA_017964785.1. Taxonomy (GTDB): domain Bacteria; phylum Bacteroidota; class Bacteroidia; order Bacteroidales; family Bacteroidaceae; genus Prevotella. The sequence goes on along the minus strand of JAGCRH010000006.1, from coordinate 25,136 downwards.
GAGATGCAGAAGCCGATCATGTTCACGCCCATGTCCGTCGGACTCTTATAGGGATTCTCGCCGTAGATGCCTTCAAAGAGGGCGTTCAGCACGGGGAATATCTCCACGTCGCGGTTGTAGTTTACTGCTGTCTTACCATAGGCTTCCAGATGGAACGGGTCGATCATGTTCACATCGTTCAGGTCGGCGGTGGCAGCCTCGTAGGCGATGTTCACGGGGTGCTTCAGCGGCAGGTTCCACACGGGGAAGGTCTCGAACTTCGCGTAGCCTGCCCGCACGCCTCGCTTGTTCTCGTTGTAGAGTTGCGAGAGGCAGGTGGCCATCTTACCGCTGCCCGGACCCGGGGCCGTCACGATGACCAGTGGACGGGTGGTCTCCACGAAGTCGTTCTTGCCGAAACCCTCGTCGCTGGCAATCAGTTCCACGTTGTGCGGATAGCCGTCGATGGGGTAGTGGATGTACGACTTGATGCCCTCGCGCTCCAGACGGTGCCGGAACTGGTCGGCGGCGTGCTGGCCATTGTAGTGGGTGATCACTACCGAGCCCACCATGAACTGACGGCTCATAAACTCGTCGCGCAGTCGCAGCACGTCCTCGTCGTAGGTGATGCCCAGGTCGGCGCGTATCTTGTTCTTCTCGATGTCCTCGGCACTGATCACGATCAGTATCTCTATGGAGTCGCGCAGTTGAGCCAGCATCCTCAGTTTCGAGTCGGGCTTGAAGCCAGGCAGCACGCGCGAGGCATGGTGGTCGTCAAACAACTTGCCGCCGAGTTCCAGATACAACTTACCATCGAACTGTGCGATGCGCTCCCGGATGTGCTCGCTCTGTATTTTGAGGTATTTCTCGTTGTCGAATCCTATCTTCATTTTATGGTCTATTTTAATTTGCCTGCAAAATTACGAAATATTTCCTGAACTACCAAGTGTTTCGAAAAAAAGTTGTTTACTAAACTTCACCAGCCTCTCAACGTCTTTTTCTAATGTTCGATCTTTTTACTTGTCTCGGTTTTGACTCATTTTCGGGCCCCAGTTAGGGAAAAATACCTGCGCGCCTAGGAAATTTTTCCGCCCTGCCCTGGCCGCAAAAAAATCATCTCACTTTCGACGTTTCGACGCTTTTTTCCGATGATTTTCTTTTTTCGCCGCAAGATTCTCTCCGACTATAAATAAAAAGGAAAAAAGAAGCGAGAATCTTGGTACTTTCAAATTATTTTTGTAACTTTGCAGAGAAAATACAAAGGTCGATAAATATATGAGAACTACCAAGATTTTGCTGGCCATGATGCTGATGGCCGTTTGCTGCACGGAGGTGGCAGCGCAGGGTTTCAGGATGGAAAGTTTCCCGGAGGGTTCGTACTCCCCAGTGACAAACATCAACCGCAACGGGTACCCCCGTGTGTTGAAGGACGGCAGCGTGATGTTCCGTGTGAACGCACCGCAGGCCCAACAGGTGCAGATTGACCTAGGCGGCACGAAGTACGATATGACGAAGGGTGAGGGTGGTGCCTGGACGGTGACCACGAAGCCTCAGGTGCCGGGCTTCCACTACTATTCACTGATCACCGACGGCGTGTCGACAGCCGATCCTGCCAGTCAGTCGTTCTATGGTTGCAGCCGTTGGTCGAGTGCCATCGAGATACCAGAGACGGGGATGGCCGACTTCGAGGTGCAGCAAGTGGCGCACGGTGAGGTGCGTACCGTCTACTATTACTCGAAGGTGGACGAGTCGTGGCGCCCGTTGATGATCTATACGCCAGCCAACTATGATGTGGCGAAGGCTCCACTGCCCGTGGTGTATATCCAGCACGGCGGCGGTGAGGATCATCGTGGCTGGATGGAACAGGGTCGGACGGCGCAGATCATGGACAACCTGATTGCGGCGGGCAAGGCGCAGCCGATGGTCGTGGTGAGTTCGAACAGCAATGTCCGTTCGCGCAACGGCGGCTTTGGCGGCGGTTACAGTTGGCAGGGCATGCAGACCTTCCGTAGTGAACTGATCGATAATATCATCCCGTTTGTGGAGAAAAACTACAAAGTCCGTAAGGATCGTAAGGGTCGTGCGATGTGCGGCCTCTCGATGGGTGGCGGCCAGTCGTTCTACATCGGCCTGCGCGATCCGGAAGTGTTTGCCAACGTGGGTGTGTTTTCTACGGGAATGTTCGGCGGTATTCAAGGGGCTTCGAACTTTGACTTGGAGAAGGAAGTGCCAGGTATGCTGACGGATACGAAGACGTTTAACAAGCAGTTCGATGTATTCTTCTTGTCTTGTGGTGAGCAGGATCCACGTATTGAATATACCCGCAATATTGTAAAGACGATGCGTGACAGTGGGGTAGAGGTGCGTTTTAACTCTTATCCTGGCGACCATGAGTGGCAGGTGTGGCGCAAGTCGCTGCATGAGTTTGCCCAATATCTGTTCAAGGATTAACCGAGAAACGATTCCAACGGAATTGATTGCCGATATGCTCTGAGGGAGTGTATCGGCTTTTTTATTAAATAATGTACGCACGAGACGTAAGGGTTAAAGTGTGTTAAGAAACTAAAGTTTTTTGCCGAAAAATTTGGAGCGTATTCATAAAAGCACTACTTTTGCGGTGTACTATTTAAGTAGTACACTACAACAGGGGTGATGGATCCCAGAAATAAGAGACAGGAAATTATCAAAATAACATCTAAATACAACGATTATGATTGAGGTAAACAACATCAATTTTAAGTACGCAGGTCAGAAGAACCTGGTATTCGATGATTTCAGTCTGGAACTGAAACAGGATAACATTTACGGTTTGCTGGGCAAGAACGGTACCGGCAAATCCACTCTGCTTTATCTGATCAGCGGTCTGCTGCGCCCGAAGTCGGGTCGTGTGATGTTCGACGGTGTGGAAACCAAACTCCGCAGGCCTGAGACGCTGAGCGAGATATTTATCGTTCCTGAGGAGTTCGACCTGCCCGCTATGTCGCTGGAACAGTATGTGAAGATCAACCGTCCCTTCTATCCGTTGTTCAGCACCCAGGTGTTAGAGGCTTGTCTGCAGGACTTCGAACTCACGATGGATGTGAAGTTGAACGCCCTCTCGATGGGACAGAAGAAAAAGGTCTTTATGGCTTTCGCACTGGCTACGAATACGAAGGTGATGCTGATGGACGAGCCTACCAACGGTCTTGACATCCCCTCGAAGAGTCAGTTCCGTAAGGTGGTGGCTCAGTATATGAGTGGTGACCGTACCCTAATCATCTCCACCCACCAGGTACACGACGTGGAGGCGCTGCTGGATCATATCCTGATTCTGAATCAGCAGAAGCTGTTGCTGGATGCCTCTGTGGCTGACATTCAGGAGAAGTATACTTTCGAGTATCGCACACCTGATGAGATGGAAGACGCCCTCTATGCTGAGCCTTCGCTGCAAGGCAATGCCGTCATTGCTCCTCGCAAGGAAGGCAGCGCTGAGACGCAGGTGAACCTCGAACTGCTGTTCAATGCTGTGAACGAAGGGAAGATTTAATGTACAATGCACAATGCATAATGCACAATGCACAATGCATAATTCACAATTCATAATGCACAATTAGATTTATTATGATACAGTTTAATTTCAATAGATTCGGAAAACTGGCGAAGTGGTCGTTGACCAACGACAGGAGTTACTACATGAGGAGTTTCCTGCAGGTGCTGGTCATTCTGACGCTGATCTTCCTGGGCTTCACAACGCAGTTCTTTACATTCAAGATCAACGGGGAGTCTCATGCCTATGAGCCGTGCGCATCTGTCGCCATGATCATCCTTTTCATCGACCTCATTATTGGTCCCTCGCTGATGTTCCAGAGCATGAAGAACAAGCACGACCGTCAGACGCTGCTGATGCTACCTGCCTCGAACTTCGAGAAATACATCATGCGCTATTCCACGTGGATCATCCTCTTGCCGCTTTATGTGATAGGCTTCTTTGGTGCCGACCTGATTCAGTATCTGGTGAATGTGCTGGGAGGTAACGATTATGTGCAGTTTGTGACGACTAAACTGATCGATATGGTGAGCGATACGTCGAACCATCTGTCGGAAACACCCCGCAAATTGATGTCGGCAGAGGTTGTCACTTCTTTTTTGTGGCTACACTCTGTCTATGCCCTTGGTGGCACGTTCTTCCGCTCGCACAAGCATGCAGCCTTATTGACGACAGTCGCCATCATCGTATATGGATTGTTACACGTATGGCTGTTTGGTATGGGAAGTTCGCGTGATGAGATAAATCCATCCAATACGGGCGATATCATCTGGATTGTCTTCTATGGTGTCTTTACAATCGTGAACTTCTGGCTGTCGTACAAGCTCTTCTGCAGAAATCAAGTGATAGGAAAATTTGTGAATCTTTAGAAATGATTTTAGTTCGAAGAGTAATTTATGTTTCAGGACGTGAAACTTATGTTTTCAATTTAGAAACATGTGTATTCAATTTGAGAACTTATGTTTCCAATTTAGAAATATAAAATGGTATGAAATAAAAAAATACGCGATATGAATAGTTTTAGTATAAATAGATTTGGGCAGACGTTCCGCTGGGTGGTGGCTACCAACTTCCGCAATTTCATGGCGTGGACATTAGGTGCCGCTGTGGGCGTGTTCCTCATGGAGATGATATTGGTCGCCTTTAATGTTAATTCTGATGGGGGGAATTACGTTCCAGTATTATATTCCACCATATCCCAGATTTGCCAGATAGCACTCATTATATTTGTGCTGGTGGCACTGAGTACAGGCTTTGCCGACTACCAGAAGAAGCCGCAACGCGAGGCTTTCCTGATGCTGCCTTCAACGAATCTGGAGAAGTTCCTTTCAGTAGTCATCTATGTCACAGTGGTCTGGTCGTTGACAGGATTCCTGGCTTTTGCTGTGGGAGATACGCTCAGAATGGCAGTCCGTGCCCTGTTGTATGGCAATGATTGGTATTCGCTTGTGCCGAAGATGTTGGATCTGTTCGGTGAGATGATACCCTCTTACGAAGATGAAGTGATGATCCGACCAATATCTTATAGAGTATGCGCTCCCATTGTTTTGATTGGTTTGTTCATTTGGATTCACTCAACCTACATCCTTGGAGGTACCCTGCTGCGCAAGTATGCTTTCGTCGCGTCGAGTCTGGCGATTATCTTAGCCGTCGTTCTGATGACATGGTTGAATCAGAAGTATAATCTCCAGTTCTTCTATGTAGATACATTTATAGATGGTCAGTCCGTGGATGTTTTGCGCCAGTCAGGAGCCTTGGATGCAAATGGTCCGGTACCAGTAAAGTCCGTCCGGGTCATACACAAAGTGGGCGTGTTGGGTTACTTCATGACGGTGGCACTACCTATACTCTCTATCTTCAATTATTGGGCATCGTTCCATATCTTCAAAGGTTTTCAGTTAATAACAAATAAGTGGACTAATTATGACTTTCACAAATGATAAAGCAATCTACTTGCAGATAGTAGACCGTCTCTGCGATGAGATTCTCTCTGGCAAGTACCAGGATGACGACAGGATCCCCAGTGTACGCGAATATGCCGTACTCTTGGAAGTGAATACGAACACAGCCGTCAAGGCCTACGAGCAACTGGCTCGTGAAGAGGTTATCTACAACAAACGTGGCTTGGGCTACTTCGTGACGAAAGGGGCGAAGAAGCAGATCCTGAAGGAGCGCAAGAAGGACTTCATGAAGGAGCGTCTGCCAGAACTCTTCCGTCAGATGGCGCTGCTTGACATCACGTTAGAAGATGTTAAAGTCGCCTACGAGATGCAACAAAAGGCTTAGTTTCTGCGTCTAATGAATAAAACGATAGTATGAATCAACCGCATTTCCTGTTTCTGCTTATCCTTGCACTGATATGTCCGTCGGGCGATGTCGCCGCCCAGAACAATGACAAACGTATCGTGTCGGGTCGCATTGTCGAGGCATTCACCCACGAGGTGATACCCAACGTGTCCGTCTGTCTGCTGTCGGCTGCCGATAGTACGGTGATAGAGACCTATCAGCCCGTGGGCGGCGACACGCTGTTGCTGAACCGCTTCGGCTACTTCATGTTGCCCGTCAAGGAGAAGGGTAAGTACCTCATCCGCACCTCGTGCATTGGCTTCAAGACGCAGTACACGCCCTTCGAGGTGAAGTACAAGCGTGAGGGCGATGTCGACGTGGGGCGCATAGAAATGAAACGGGAGTCGATGATGCTCGACGAAGTCACCGTCACGGGTACAAAGATCAAGATGGTGATGCGAGGCGATACCGTCGTCTATAGTGCAGACGCATTCAATCTGGCAGAAGGTTCGATGCTCGACGCCCTGATACGCCAGTTGCCTGGAGCCGAACTGAGCAAAGACGGCGAGATCAAGGTGAACGGCAAGAAGATCGACAACCTGCTGGTCGACGGACGCGACTTCTTCGAAGGCGATCCGAAGGCGGCTCTCGAGAATCTGCCAGCCTATACGGTGAACAAGATCAAGGTGTTCGACCGCGAGGGCAAACTCACGGAGATGGCTGGACGCGATATGAACGACAAGAGTTTCGTGATGGATGTGAAACTGAAGAAGCAGTATGCTGTCAGCACCAATGGAAATGTTGAAGTTGGCGCAGGAACCGAAGACCGTTACGGACTGCGACTCGTGGCCAGCAGAAGAGCGGGTATGCACCAGTTGTCGCTGAACGCCAACCTGAACAATCTCAACGACCAGAGCAGTCGTATGTTCATGAGCGGCAATGGGACGGCATATTATGAACCGACGGCAGCACAGGGTGTTCAGACCACCCGAACTGCCAACGTCGGCTACAGTTATGGCGGTTGGGAGGATAAGTTCTCTGCAGGCATCAGCGTCAACGGCTATCATAACAACAACCATACAGATACGTGGACTTCGAGCCAGACCTATCTCGCTGGTGGCGACACCTACGCCCGCTCGGCTAACTACAATCGCAGCCGTTCGAAGGGCTTCAACAGTTATGGTCACCTCAATTGGTCGCCTAAGAAATTGCTCACGATGGTCAGTTACGATGTCAGTTATTCGTCAGGTAACAACTGGGGCAGCAACCGCTCTGCTCAGTTCGATGCAGATCCTGCGGAGTATGGTGACCTGTTGGACGACCTTTTCCTCCATCCGGACAAATATCGTCAGTTGACGCTGAATCGTCGCGAGACGCAGAATCTGGGTGATAATGAGAACCTGAGTATCGGTGGTAATGCACAGACCCACGTCAAGTTGTGGGCAGACGTCGTGTCGCTACAGGCAAATGTCAACTACTCGCGCTCAAAGTCGAACAACTTCCAGCTGCAGGACCTGAACTACATGAAGATGCAGGGTCAGCGCGACTTCCGCAACAACTATACCGATGCGCCCTCGAAAAGTTGGAACACATCGTTCAGTGCCGACTACAACGTAGGGCTGGGACGCCATAATCTCCGCTTAGGCTATGGGTACAGTTATGCCTACAACGATAATGAGAATTCACTCTATCGTCTGGATCGTCTGCCTGGACGCGACTCCACAATGATCGACCTGCTGCCATCGACTGCTGAGGCTCTGCGCAGCGTGCTCGACTCTCCCAACAGTTACAACTACACCCGTCACGACAATACCCAGAACCTGCGGGCTTCATTGACGCTGTCACCACGATTCTTGGGTAATGGAGGTATATATTTGACGTTGCCATTACAGCAGGTACACAAGCGCTTGGATTATTTCCGCGAGACCCAGCAGCACCTCACGCAGAGCCACTGGATGCTGAATCCCAACCTGCAAGTAATCTATTCTCCGAAGCACGAAGGAGGGGCTATCTTTGTGGGGCTGGACGAGAATCAGCCTGCCATCATTCAAATCATGATGAATGCTTCATACCAGACCAGCGTGCCCGATATCATGACACTCGTCAGTTACGTCGATAACAGCGATCCGCTGAACGTCAGTTACTCAAATCCTGACCTGCACAAGACGCATATGCTGAATCTCAATGGCAACTTCATCCTCATAGGAGGTCCCAAGATGCGGACCATCAGTGCCAGTCTCAGGTATAGTCACACCTATAACGCTGTAGCCACCAGCATGATCTACGACAAGACCACTGGTCGCACTACCACCAAGCCTGTCAACGTCGATGGCAACTGGAACGTAGGTGCAGACTTCAGCTACGGACAAACCCTTGACAAGAAAAAGCGTCTCCGCTTCGAAAATAATTTGGGCTTCAGCTACAACCACAGCGTCGACCTGAACAGCGTGGCTGGTAGCACCACAAGTGCTGAGAGCACCGTTCACAATACCAGCCTTAGCGACCGTCTGACTGCCAACTACCAGCTGCCAGCAGGTGAGGGTAGAGGAAACCACGAACTGAGCCTCAGTTTCAGCGGGTCGCTGAACCACGTTACCAGCAGTCGTGAAGACTTCCAGCGCATCAATGCAGGTAACTTCAGTTACGGCCTGACGGCACTCGTGCAGTTGCCTTGGAAGTTCCAGTTGTCAACCAGTATTGTCAACTACAGTCGTCGGGGCTATAGTGATCCTCAGATGAACCGCGACGAACTGATATGGGGCGCAAAACTCAGTCGTCAGTTGCTGAAGAACACCCTCACCGTCAGTATCGAAGGCTTCGACCTGTTAGGGCAACTCAGCAATCGCCAGTACAACATCAATGCACAGGGACGTACAGAGACCTATACCAACGTTGTATCTCAATACGGTCTACTGAAACTGACGTATCAATTCAGGAAGTACCCCAAAGGCAAAAAGAATGCTGATCCGTATCTCTTCTGATGGATTTAAGGTTTTTTAGTTTACAGTTATGCAACTTTTCATATACATATAGCGTCAAACAAACAGAAAAAAGACAAAAACAACCACAAATGATACATTTACAAGACATTAACAAGACCTATTTTGGTGCGCAGCCACTACATGTGCTCAAGGGTATCAACCTCGATATTGCAAAGGGTGAGTTCGTCAGTATCATGGGAGCATCAGGTTCAGGCAAATCAACCCTGCTGAACATTCTGGGCATCCTCGACAACTACGACTCTGGTACCTACGAACTGGCAGGTGTGCCCATCTGGGACCTCTCAGAGCGCAAGGCGGCCGACTACCGCAACCGGATGATAGGTTTTATTTTCCAGTCATTTAATCTCATCTCTTTCAAAACCGCCGTGGAAAACGTTGAGTTGCCATTATTTTATCAAGGGGTAAGCAGGCGCAAGCGCCATCAGATGGCACTGGAGTACCTGGAGCGTCTGGGACTGCTGGATTGGGCCGAGCATTACCCCAACGAACTGTCGGGAGGACAGAAGCAACGCGTAGCAATTGCCAGAGCACTCATCACCCGTCCACAGATCATCCTGGCCGACGAGCCTACGGGCGCACTCGACTCGAAGACCTCCGTGGAGGTGATGCAGTTGCTCAAGCAATTGAACCAGGAGGAGAATATGACCATCGTGGTGGTGACGCACGAGAGCGGTGTGGCGAACGAGACCAATAAGATAGTGCATATCAAAGACGGTATCATCGGCCAGATCGAGGAGAACCTGAGTCATAATGCCAGCCCCTTCGGCAGCGGAGGATTAATGAAATAAGCCACAGATTATCACAGATATGCGAGACATCATTACTGAAATATGGCAGACGGCACGGCGGAACAAACTCCGCACCACGCTCACAGGCTTTGCGGTGGCGTGGGGCATCTTCATGATCATCGTGCTCTTAGGAGCAGGCAATGGTCTGATCAATGCCACCATGAAGCAGCATAGCGACTTCCTCACGAACTCGATGGAAGCCTATGGCGGCATGACCTCAAAGGCTTATAATGGTTTGAGCGAAGGAAGATATATCAGGCTGAACGAGCGTGACCTCACCACCACCGACTCGGAATTCAAGGCGACCATCGATGAGGTGGGCGCCTGTTACTATATGAGTGCCACTGTGACCAATGGCGAGAACTATATGAGTATGCAGATCGCCGGTGTGTATCCCATCCACTCGAAGATTGTGAAGCAGGAACTGCTTTATGGACGCTTCATCAACGAGATCGACCAGCAGGAGAAACGCAAGGTGCTCGTGCTGAACAATAATCAGGCCAAGGAACTGGAGCCGAAGGACTACAAGACGCTGATAGGTAAGTACGTCAAGGTAGGTAACTTCGCCTTCAAGGTTGTCGGCATCTATAAGAACCCTGGCGATGGCGAGAGCAGTGCCTATTCGGCCTATTCCACCATCAAGAGCATCTATGGCGCCAATACGGATGATTTGGGACACATCGAGTTTACCTTCCATGGTCTGACGACAGAGAAATCCAACGAGGACTTCGAAAACACCTACCGTAGAAGATTGAACGCTAACCACCAGGCTCATCCTGAGGACGAGCGCAGTATCTGGATTTGGAACGGCTATACGCAGAGTATGCAGATGGAACAGGCCATCTCCGTCATCCATACTTTCCTCTGGGTGGTCGGCCTGTTTACGCTGCTGTCAGGTATCGTGGGTGTCAGCAATATCATGCTCATCACCGTGAAGGAGCGTACCCATGAGTTCGGCATCCGCAAAGCCATAGGCGCGAAGCCTTGGAACATCCTCAAACTGATTATCATAGAGAGTGTCATCATCACCACGTTCTTCGGATACATCGGGATGGTGTTGGGCGTTTTTGCCAACGAATATATGGATGCCACGCTGGGCCATGAGGTCACTGACCTGGGTGTCGTACAACTGACGCTCTTCGTGGATCCCACCGTCGGACTCGATGTCTGTTTCGAGGCCACGATGGTGATGATTATCGCAGGTACCATCGCCGGACTGATTCCGGCCTATAAGGCCTCGCGCATCCGACCGATAGAAGCATTAAGAGCAGATTAAGATTATGAGAATAGATATTGATTCATACAGAGAAATCCTCGATACGCTGACGCGCAACAAGGCGCGTTCGTTCCTGACAGGCTTTGGTGTATTCTGGGGCGTGTTCATGCTCGTAGGACTGATGGGCGGCGGCAAGGCTATGAGAGAGCAACTCGACAAGACCTTCGAGGGCTTCGCCCAGAATACTGTCATCATCGGTGCCAATCAGACGTCGAAAGCCTACAAGGGATTCCGCAAGGGCCGTTGGTGGAGCATGGACTACAAGGATATCGACCGTCTGAAGCAGCGTGTGCCAGAACTCGACGCTGTCGTGCCGATGATCTTTTCACGGTGGAGAGGTAGTAATACGGCCTATTATGGCGATCAGAAGACCACGCCGCGAATCCAAGGTACACTGCCTGAATTGGCGAAGGTAATGGAACCAAAGATGTACTACGGACGATACCTCAACGATATGGATATCAAGGAGCAGCGCAAGGTATGCGTCATTGGCAAGAAGATATACAAGGATCTCTTCAAGGAAGGCGGCGACCCCTGTGGCAAGAAAATTCGTGTCGACAGCACTTATTTCGAGGTGATAGGTGTTGATTATAGTTCCAGTAATTTGAGTTTCAACGGCCGCGCGGAGGAGAAGATCACGCTGCCTATCACCCTGATGCAGGCGATATTCAATCGTGGCAACGAGGTCGACCTGATAGCCGCTACAGGCCGTGAGGGTGTCGTGATGAGCCATATCTCCGACCGCATCCGTGAAACAGTGGCAAGAGCCCACTATGTCGATCCCACCGACGAACAGGGTGCTTTCGTCTTCAATACCGAACTGATGTTCCAGTTGGTCGATAATGTCTTCAAGGGCGTTAACTTCCTCATCTGGCTTGTAGGTTTAGGAACCCTGCTCGCTGGTGCTATTGGCGTGTCTAACATCATGATGGTTACTGTGCGCGAGCGTACCACAGAGATAGGCATCCGTCGTGCCATCGGTGCCACGCCCAAGAATATCCTCTCGCAGATTATCTCTGAGAGTATCGTGCTGACATTAGTCGCAGGTATGAGTGGCATCCTGTTTGGCGTGATGATTCTCCAGATGCTGGAGATGTACAACACCGAGGACGGTATTGTGAATGTCCACTTCCAGGTGAGTTTCTGGACGGCCATCTTCGCCGCTGCCGTCATTGCGACCATGGGAGTTCTCGCTGGCCTCGCCCCAGCAGCAAGAGCCATGAGCATCAAGCCCGTTGATGCGATGCGCGACGAATAAAGGTAAAAAGTGAAAAGGTGAAAAAAGTAAAATATAAAAGTATGAAGAAGTATTCAAAACTGATTATCGCAGCGATTATCGCGCTGATTTTCATCGGAACTTTCGTGTTCCTGTGGCAGAAGAGCCAACCCAAGGAAATCGTCTACAACGAGTTTACACCGCAACTGGACAGTCTCCAGAAGACGACCATCATCACGGGTAAGATCGAGCCTCGCAACGAGGTCAACGTCAAGCCCCAGATCTCAGGTATCATCTCCGAACTCTACAAGGAGCCAGGCGACTACGTGAATGCTGGCGACATCATCGCCAAGGTGAAAGTAATCCCTGACATGAGCCAACTCAGTTCTGCAGAGATGCGTGTTCGCCTCGCTGACATCAACCTGAAGCAGGCTGAGACCGACTTCAAGCGTACGGAGAACCTGCACGATCAGAAACTTGTTAGCGACGACGAGTTCGACAAGGGCCGTATTGCTCTCCAACAGGCTAAGCACGAGAAGATGGCTGCCCAGGATGCCCTGGAGGTGGTGCGCGACGGTGTCTCGAAGTCGAATGCAAAGGCATCCTCTACGTTGATCCGCTCGACTATCTCTGGTGTCATCCTTGACATTCCCGTGAAGGTTGGTAATTCTGTCATCTTGAGTAACACCTTCAACGACGGTACAACGATCGCCACTGTCGCCAAAATGACAGATCTCATCTTCCGTGGTAACATCGATGAGACAGAAGTGGGTCAGTTGGTGATCGGTATGCCCATGAAGATTACCATCGGCGCCTTGCAGGATCTGAGGTTCGATGCCTCGCTGGAGTATATCTCGCCGAAGGCTGTGGAGAGCAATGGTGCCAACCAGTTTGAGATCAAGGCTGCTGTGAAACTCTCTGAGGGCGGCAAGATCCGTTCCGGCTATAGTGCAAATGCTGAGATTGTGCTGGCTAAGGCTGACAATGTGCTCACGATCCCTGAGAGCGCCATCGAGTTCAGTGGCGACTCCACATTTGTATATCTCGTAAAGGGTGAGGGCAAGGATAAGACCTATGAGCGCACCCACGTTGAGACGGGGCTCTCTGACGGTGTGAATATCGAGATTAAGAAGGGCCTTACTGACAAGGACAAGGTTCGTGGCCCGGAGATCATCACTGACGACGATGATAAGTGAAAAGGTGAATAATTGAAAAGGTGAAAAGATTATGAATACGACAAAAAGATTGTTAAAGGTAAAAGGTTTGGTGATAGGTGTTTCACTTTTTCACCTTTTCACCTTTTCACCTTTAAGTGCTCAGCCGCGCCTGTGGTCTCTCCGTGAGTGCTGCGACTATGCGGTGGCGAATAATATCAGCATCAAACAGCAGGAGAACGCCTGTCGCCAACAGGAAATTCAACTCTCGACGTCAAAAAATTCCCGTCTGCCGGATGTGAGTGGTAGCATGGGACAGAATTTCTCCTTCGGACGCGGTCTGACGGCAGATAATACCTATACGAACACCAACACTAGTTCGACGAGTTTCTCCCTCGGTGCGAGTGTGCCCCTGTTTACGGGTTTCCAGATTCCGAACCAGATCAAACTGAACCAACTCAACCTCGAAGCCGCCACTGCCGACTTGGAGAAGGCAAAGAACGATATCCGTATGCAGGTGGCGCAGGCCTACGTGCAGATCCTCTATGATATGGAAATTGCCGATGTGGCCCGTCGTCAGATTGCCATCGACTCTGCACAGGTGGCCCGTCTGCAGGCATTCGTCGATAACGGCAAGGCCTCCGAGGCAGAACTGTCCCAACAGAAGGCGACCCTCGCCAACAGTCATCTGACGGCCACCCAGGCTGACAACAATACCCGTTTGGCCATCCTCAGTCTCACGCAACTTCTTGAACTCCCTTCACCCGAAGGCTTTAGCATCGTCCGTCCTGATATTTCCAAAATTACCGGTTTTACAGAGATTTCCGGACTTACCCCCGACCAGATCTACGCCGATGCCCTTGGTGTCAAGCCCGAGATCCTCTCTCAGCAACTGAAACTGAAAGGCACGGAGCACAATATCAAGATTGCACAGGCTGGCTACTATCCGACACTCTCCCTGAGTGGTGGCCTCAGCACCAACTACTACACCACCTCCGGCTTCAAGTCAGATGGCTTCGGTACGCAGTTGAAGAATAACTTCTCGCAGTATATCGGACTAAATCTCAACGTGCCTATCTTCAACCGTTTCCAGACACGCAACAGTATCCGTATGGCGAAGATTGAACAGCAGAACCAGCAACTCCAACTTGACAACACGAAGAAGTCGCTCTATAAGGAGATCCAGCAAGTCTACTATAACGCGCTGAATGCACAGGCCAAGGAGGGGGCTTCGCAGCAGGCCGTTGCCACTGCCAATGATGCCTTCCATCTTACCCAGGCGAAGTACGAGAACGGCAAGGCCACCATCACGGAGTTCAATGAGTCGAAGAACAACTATCTGAAATCCGAGTCGGACTTGGTGCAGGCCCGTTACGAGAACCTCTACCAGCAGGCGCTGATAGAATTCTATCGGGGCAAAGACCTGACCTTCTAAGACCCGAGAATAATATCACTGATGGCTACGATGTCAGCAACGTTCACAATCCCGTCGTTGTTGACATCGATAGTTTCTTTTTTGATGTCTTTGGCAGATAAGCCCATGATATAGTCTACGGTATCGGTGATGTCTTCCGCATCAACGATACCGTTTCCGTTCACGTCGCCAACAAGCGTCTCTCCTGAACGGAAGTTCTTCAGTTCATACAGGGCAGGCAGGGCTCGTCCTGTCTCATTGTCGAAGAGCGAGGCGTTGTACCAGCCGTCAGTGACTCTCTTAGTACTCCAATCGAGTCCGTATTCATTTGCCTCGAGGAACCACCAGAAGAGTCCATTCACGTGCTGATGTTTGTTGAGCATGGTTATCAGGTCGGCTGTGAATTGACGCTGTCCTTCGTAGGTGAGGGGATAACCTGTCTCCTTATTGCCCATCTTGTAATGATAACCGCAGCCCGTCTCTACTATCATGATCTGTTTGTCAGGGAAATTGTCCTCCAACTGCGTCAGACCTTTGTCGAGGTTGCTGATGGGGCCTTTATAATAAGGATAATACGATGTACCGATGATGTCGTAGTCCACCTCGTTGTCCTTGATACGTTTAAAGAAAGCCACGTCGAGCGTGGGATTGTTGGCGCACTGCTCCGTATGGAGGATGATCTTGGCCTCAGGACACACCTCGCGACAGGCTCTTGCCGCATTTTTCAAGGCTGTTGAGAAAGAGTCCCAATTGGTGTCGAGGTAGGCATTCCATTCACTGTTGGCACTCACCTTACAGCCATCCCAAAGCATCCCAAAACTAATCTCATTACCTGTCTGGATAAAGTCGGGCGTAGCACCTGCTGCCACCAAAGCCTCCAGACTTACCTTTGTGTAAGTGTAGATGTATTCAAAGGCAGGGGTGTTCACCATCATAAACTCTTGTGGCAACGTTTGCTGTCCTGGGTCAGCCCATGTGTCGCTATAGTGGAAGTCGAGCATGAAGTTAAGGCCTGCGTCTTTGATCTTCTTGCCAAGTTTCTTCACATATTCCAGATCCTGACGTACACCTTGGCCTTTTGCCTCTGTCGAGGCTTTCGAGGGATCCACAAACAGTCGGACGCGCATCGTGTTCAGACCCTGCTCCTTGAGGAAAGCCAGCAGGTCGGTAATCTTCTTGCCGTCCTTGTCCATGTAGTTGGCACCATGCTCTTCGTAGGTTGACAACAGCGAGATGTCGCCCCCTACATACTTCTGGGCATGTAAAGGTGAAAAGGTGAAGAGGTGAAAAAGTGACATACCAATCACCCAACCTTTGATCTGTATAAATCGGTTCATCTTACTCATAATCACTTCTTATGTCTGTTTGCCCGTTGCTCGCGGTATTTGGCTTTCTGTCGGGCAGAGCCGCTACCGTGGGCACCAGTGATGTACTGTTTCTTCTTGGCCTTGGTCTTCACCTTCCCTTCGTTCTTGGGCTTATCGCCCCCCCGTCCGAAGTTAATGCCGTTTTCGAGGATATTCTGAAAATCGTCCATGTTTTTTCTGAAGTTAAAGGGAAGTTAAAGAGAACTTAAAGGGAATGGAAGGGACAATACCTCAGCCTATGATGGAGTTGCAGAACATTTGTCCTTTTAACTTCCTTATAACTTCCTTTTAACTTCCCTTCCATTCTTTTTAATGATGGAACAGGCGAACACCGGTAAATGCCATTGCAATCCCATACTTATCGCAGGTCTCGATCACATGATCATCACGCACTGATCCACCAGCCTGGGCGATAAACTCCACACCGCTCTTATGGGCACGCTCGATGTTATCTCCGAAGGGGAAGAACGCATCGCTTCCCAGTGCCACTTTCGTGTTCTGGGCAATCCAAGCCTTCTTCTCTTCCATCGTCAGCACCTCGGGCTGGGTCTTGAAGAACTGCTGCCAGGCGCCGTCGCGCAGCACGTCGTCGTGCTCGTCCTCAGAGATATACACGTCGATGGTGTTGTCACGGTCAGCCCTGCGGATACCATCGATGAAGGGCAGGTTCATCACCTTCGGATGCTGGCGGAGCCACCAGATGTCGGCCTTGTTGCCAGCCAGACGAGTACAGTGGATGCGGCTCTGCTGGCCGGCTCCGATACCGATGGCCTGTCCGTCCTTCACGTAGCAGACGCTGTTAGACTGTGTATATTTCAGCGTGATGAGGGCGATGATCAGGTCGCGCTTGGCCTCAGGGGTAAAGGTCTTGTTCTTTGTGGGCATGTTTTCGAAGAGGGCATCGTCGTCGAGTTTGATCTCATTGCGGCCCTGTTCGAAGGTGATGCCAAACACCTGCTTGCGCTCGATGGGCTCGGGCACGTAGTTGGGATCGATCTTTATCACATTATAAGTGCCCTTGCGCTTATCTTTCAGGATTTCAATCGCCTCGGGGGTGTAGTCGGGGGCAATCACGCCGTCTGAGACCTCACGCTTCAGCAACTTAGCCGTTGTGGCGTCGCAGGTGTCGGAGAGAGCCACAAAATCGCCATACGATGACATACGGTCTGCACCACGGGCCCTGGCGTAGGCACAGGCGATGGGGGAGGCATCGAGGTCTTTCACATCGTCGACGAAATAGATTTTCTTCAATGTGTCGCTCAGGGGCAGACCGACGGCAGCACCGGCAGGACTCACGTGCTTGAATGAGGCGGCAGCGGGCAGACCCGTCGCAGCCTTCAACTCCTTCACGAGTTGCCAGGCGTTGAAGGCGTCGAGGAAATTGATATAGCCAGGACGACCGTTAATCACTTCGATGGGTAACTCGCCCTCCGTCATAAAGATCCGCGAGGGCTTCTGGTTCGGATTACATCCGTACTTGAGTGCTAATTCTTTCATTTGTTATTGCTGTTTTCGAATTTGCCGACAAAGGTACAAAAAAAAGAGGGAAGAGCCAAATATATTTTGGATTTTCCGAGAGTGAGTGTCTTCGACAAACCCAAAGTTACCTATTCATATCATCTTCTTGTTGTTTTGTCAGCACCTCAATAATTGCCAGTCCTAATTCCGTCAGAATCCATTCACCGTCATTATCTTTGCCTTTGTGCTTTATAATGCCCTTCTTTGTTAGTGCAGAAAGATCTCGCTCTATTGTCCTCTGGCTCACCGACAACATCTCCGACATTTGACGTCCACTAATTGTCGGAGCCCCATGTATTATTAGTAGTATTTTCTGCTGACGTTCAGGGAGTTTGGTCTCCGACATATCTCCGACAGCATCTCCGACATCAGACTCATCGACGGTGGCAAATAGAATGGTTTGGAATTGGGTCGGAGTCGACTTAAAAACAGGCTTCAACTCGTCCTTGTATCCTTCAAGTGCTTTCGTTTCATTGCAAATGCGCGTAAGTCCACTTCCGCGCTTCTCCATGTAGTCAAGTTGAGCCATCACATTGGCGAGTATAGGATTACGTCTTTCGGAAGAAACATCAGCAATGTCCAAATTCTGTATCAACAGACCATTGTACATTCCGCCAGGTGAGGTTACAACGATCCGATCGTCATAAATATCCAGATGCACTTCACCCCCCATTACAGTATAATCCCTATGGATAAAGTGGTTTACCATTGCTTCCAAAACTGCGCGCTCTGCATACTCAGGTTTGTTCTTACGTCCATCAGGCAATTTCTCCCAACCCCGCTTTGTATTCGATTTCACGAAGTTCATGGCCTCACGAAGCAACATGAGCACATTACCAGTAAACTCTGCATCATTGATAGCATCGCCCTTTTCCTTTCCATCCCATCGTGTGCAGTAGAGGCGGGATTGCCATAAAGGACAATCATCGGCAAACAATGCACCTGCATTGGTGAGAGCGCTAGTGTTCGTAACAAGTCCAAACGATACAAGATATTTCTTGTCCCATTCCTGGTTGGTACGTTTTTTGAACGTGTTAGCCAATATCGTGAAGGAATAATCCTCCGATTTATAATCCGTATGCAGCGAGTCGTATGTCTTGTTCGTGCCCTTCAACACCAAGCGTAACATTTGTTCTGCTGTCGCAGGTAAACTCTCGTCGCCATTTCTAACAAAGGCGATGCGCTGCCCATCACCCACATAGTAATATGGCGTATAATGACCTGCGTTCACTTTCACTTGCAGGATGCGGAGCCCATCTACTTCATGCGGAATCATTTCCACATCAGGAAGCGGATCCATATAATCGCGAATCTTGCTGCTGATGGCTTCGCAAACATGCTGCACATCATCAAGCCCTCTGACAATACCGTCATTATCAACGCCGTAGAAAAGAGAACCGCCCAAGCCGTTGGCAAAAGCACTCACACTCTTCAACCAACTCTTAGGTTTCTTTTCTTCCAGCATCACCTTATAGTCGTATGCCGTACATTCTGCTATCAGTTCATCTATTGTCCTCATATATTCTATAACACAATTCGTTTGCAAAGATAATCATTTTATGGGAAATGTTACCATTATCCTTGGTTGAATTATTTACTGTTATTTAGTCTTTCTCTATTAATTTACAGATATATTGATATATCATAATGGCAAAGTCCTTATAAATATATGCGAGTAACGCTGCACAAAAACCTGAAATGATTTTTATTATGTGTTTCTTTACAAAATCTTTTGTCTGATATATCCAATTGTATTTTAAATCGTTCTTTTGCTCTTTTATCTCCTTAAGATATTGATTAGTGATGATTTCAATAGAATCATAAAGCAACTTGCTTGCTTTTTGGCTTGTTGGTGGACAAAGATATGTTTTCAAAACAGATTCCGTTTGCTTCCAAAATACCTTTTCATCATTAATGTGTTGCTTTAAGAAGGAAATACGTTTTCTCTTTTCAGAAACATTCCTATATTTTGTGCCAGAATGAAATTTTTTATAATCATTCCATAATATATTTAGATAACGGTTCTTTGCTTCTGTTTCATCAATATGATAATTAATGTCCTCATCTTGGTTAATAACGTAATTATGGTGTTTTCTGTTATATACTTCACCATTAACGATTATGCATAGTTGACTGAATAAATAAGCGGAGAATCCCCATGCAATTTTGGGGCATTCTTTATTTCTTGTTTTTGAGTCAAGATTAGCATATCGCCCTTCTTTTGAGATACAATGTCCGTCCTGACACCCTCCTCTTAATGGAAAGGCCCTAACATACATTGGGTATGAATTTAAAATAATACCGAAACTATCAAATTCATTAAGATTGCATCCAAAAGAAAAACCTGCAAATACTATATCCTCTAATGGTAATCCTTTTGTTTTATTGTAAAAATCCTGTTCCGATATGAAAGTCATAAGCATATTCTTTTTATTGCCCCAATCTTCTAAAAAAACGAAGTCCCTTCATTTCTTTTAACGTATGATATCTATGCAACAGTCCTGGGAGTTGCTATTTCCTATGAATTATTAGTTTGTAACCATCTATCGTTATTTTCCCTAATTTCTCAATAGCTGACTGACCCAACAAGAGTGGGGCATTTTGTTGTTCTTTAATTGTGGCTTTTACGTTATGAATATGTAGACCACCAATTTCTACATCTTTAATGTTTACCATTTTAACGACACTTGATCTTCCATCAGCAATTATAGAATTCGCATAACCAATGTCATCTTTATCCGTAAGTAGACCTAAATCCCTCAAAGTATTACAAAAACTTGCAGATAAACTAATTGCACCAGCTCCAGTATCGAAAACGAAATCTGCTTTTACACCATTAATCTTACACGGAACATAATATATGGAATTTCTTTTGTCCATCAAAATAATTGTTGATGAACCTTGATTGGTGTAAAGAATGTCCTTTTTACCATTCAAATTGCTGCCACTATTGTTAATGTTATCCAAAAGGCTTTCCGCAATTTCGTCACCGTTTTCTTTTGCTTTAGTCAACCAATATATGGCGAGATTTGTATCTTTTTGTGTACCTATACCCTCATAATATCGAACACCAACAGTTCTTTGTGCCATACTATATCCTTTTTCTGCGGCTTTTTTATATAACAAGAAAGCCTTATTGTCGTTTTTTTGTGTAGCGATACCATTCCCATAGAAAAAGGCCAAATTAGTCAACGCTGAAGGTATATCTATCTCTGCTGCTTTTTGATAATAATAAAAAGCTTTTGACAAATCCATTTCTACCCCTTTGCCATATTCGTAACATATACCCAAATTAAATTGAGAATAATGAGAAATAATGTCTTCTGAATCCGAGGAAACACGAAACCATTTTGCTGCTAAAGAATAATCCTGTATTACACCTTTTCCATTGTAAGACATTATCCCTAAAAAGTATTGTGCGCCAGCATTTCCTTGTTCTGCTGCTTTCTGATACCATTTTGCTGATTCGTAATAATCTTGATCAAAGCCAATTCCCTCATAGTACATACTCCCCAATTCATATTGGGCTTTGGAGTATTCTTGATTTGCAGATTCAAAAAGCCATTTTTTTGCAGTTAGATAATTTTGTTCTACCCCTTTCCCTTCTAGATACATTTTCCCCAGATCATATTGGGCAGCTGCATACCCTTGACTTGCAGACATTTGGTAATATTTTGCTGCGGCAGAAAAGTCTTGTTTTACACCTTCTCCATCATAATACATATTACCCAAATTATATTGAGCCATATCATATCCTTGATTTGCTGCCTTCTGATACCATTTTGCTGCAATAGTAAAATCTTGTTTTACACCTTGTCCGGTTTCGTATAAATACCCCAAATTACATTGCGCTAGTTCATATCCTTGATTACTGGATTTTAAATACCATTCTGCAGCTTTTGTATAGTTAACATCAACACCTTTTCCGTAATGATATAGGAGCCCTACATTGTATTGTGCAAGCATATCTCCTTGATTTGCAGCCTTGCTATACCATTTTAAAGCTTCAGAATAGTTTTGTTCTACTCCTTCTCCATCATAGAACATGTTACCCAAATCAAACTGAGCTAATGCATTACCTTGTTCTGCAGCCTTCTTATAGTATATAACCGCATTAATATAGTCACCTTTTTCATAATAATCTTCTCCTTTTTCATAATTGGCTTTTGCTACATTGTTCTGGGCAGAAACACTAAATGGAAGAATGAAGAAGAAAAGTATTAATATCTTCCTATTCATATTGCTTGTTATTTATATTGCTTAAACATATGGATGGTTTAACTAATAATTATTTTTTCTACTCACATCCACAGGACATGAACTCTTACCAATCTTTACCCAATCCTCGCGATAACAGGGATTGGTCAGTATGTAAGCATAATCAGGTTCTTTGTTGCTCATACGGTTTTGTTTGCTAATGATGGTGCAAATATACAAAAAAGAATCGATATAGAGGTGCTATTGGTGCGTTTTTTAGCATTTAGGGGAGTTATTCATGTGGTTTTATCATCGTACAAGACAACTGTACCAGCGGTACAAGGCTACTGTACAAGTGGTACAAGGCTTCTGTACTGCCAGTACAAAGGCTCTGTACTGGCAGTACAAAGCACTTGTACTACAACCATTGCGTCTCTTCTTCCGTTCTGTCGAACTTCAATTCGTATCCATAGTTACGGAACACGCTGGCGATATACTGCTGTTCCTCGGGTGTGATACCCCGCAGGCCGTTGCGGCGCAAGTAGTAGGAGCCGCGCCCGAAGTGACTGATCAGATGATTTCGCAGTGAGGCGATATGGTCGGCCTTTACCTCGTGAAACGAGCCTTTCATACCGTATGCCATCGTTGCCACTTTGTTAGGCTTGTAATAGCGACAAGACTTCCCACTGTTACATACGGGATTCACTGCCGTCACCACCTCATCTTTTTGTCGTCCGCTTCGTGCAGCCAACCTATGCAGACACTCATCCGCCAATGCACACTCATCATTGAAGCATAACACATAGTGCTCCGGCATCGTCTCGAATTGTGGTTGTTTGTTGTTCATACAATTTTGTTTGCTAATGATGGTGCAAATATACAAAAAAGATTGTAGAATAATGCGGGTTTTGTAAAAATAAACAGAGAAACAATGATTTTGACGGTTATATGATGCGATTTGCTTTAAGATAGAGTCATTCCTACCCTGCAAAAGTCAGCCCGGGATCTGGGGGAGACTTTTGCACGGGGTGCATAAGTCTGCCTGAAACCTGGGGCACGTTTATGCCCGGGGTGCATAAGTCTGCCTGAAACCTGGGGCACGTTTATGCCCGGGGTGCATAAGTCCGCCTGAGATCTGGGGCACGTTTATGCCCGATGTGCATAAGTCTGTCTGAGATCTGGGCCATGTTTATGCCCGGTGTGCATAAGTCTGTCTGAAATCTGAGGCATGTTTATGCATGGGGTGCATAAGTCTGCCTGAAATCTGAGGCAGATTTCTGCACGGTGTGCATAAGTTTGCCCCGAATCTGGGGCTGGATTTTCCGAGTTAGGAATGGGTTCTCGTGGTTTTGGGGCTGTTAGAAACCGTTAGGAAATCCGCCGCCGGGGAATCCACCCGGGAAACCTCCGCCAGGGAATTGCATCTTCCGTTCTACGGGCTCTTGGATACGAGGTTCCCAGTCCTTGTCGAAGCGGTCGATATTCTTGTCGAGGAAGGCGAGACGGTCTGCCAGCCATTTCTTCACAATGGTAATCTCCTCGGCATAACTGCTGACACGGTAGTTGGCAAACATCCCAACGGGGTCGAAACCGCCTTCGCCACCGCCGAAGCCTCCCATACCGCCGAAGCCTCCAAAGCCTCCGAATCCGCCTCTGCCAAACATGCCTGATCCTTCTTGCGAGTTGGCGGCCTTTTGCGAAGCCTTGGCCTTTTCTGGACTGACGAGCAACTCAGGATACTCCTTGAAGTGACGGTCTGTAGATTGTGCCACGAGTTTGGCGTGATTGTCAATATATTCATAGAGGTGCTCTGTGCTGAGGATACCCTTGCGCAGTTCCTGATAGCGGGTCTTGACGGCTTTCCTGAAGGCAGGATCCTGCAACAGTCGTTGCCAGAAGGCTGGGGTGGGGTTGGTGTTGCCGCCCTCGAAGCACCACGCCTCCAAGTTGTTGGCATTACAGAAGTTGCAGTTGCCGTAGGCGAGGTTATAGTCCCACACGGGACCGGCATGTATCTTACCGCCCGTGCCGTCCTCGTGCAGTTTCTCCTTATAGAAATAGGCACTGCGCTTGTAGCCGTCGGCATTCAGACTGAGTTCCGAGTGGATGAAATAGTCTACGAACGATTCCACGTCGATATAGTGGGCATAGCCTTTTACGGGATCCATAAAATCCTCGCCCTGGATAGCCAACTCCATGGAATCGACGAAGTTCTGGATATAGGCAAACTGCTCGGGTTGCAGGTTCTTTTTCTTCGGATAGATGCACGACCAGGTGATCTGGCTCGTCATGATACCGTCGCCGATGCCCGGCACCTTCGACTGGAAGGTAGCATCATCTTCATTATAAGTGTCGATGCGCAGGATATAGCCGCCTGTCAGGTCACGGCCCTCGATGTCTTTCTTCTTCAGTTTACTGACGTTCACCCGTTCTGCGCCCCTCTTGATGGCTTCGCAGAAGATATAGATACCGTGGTACTCACCGTCCATCACCAGTTCCACCATCGTGGTACGAGGTCCCCAGTGTCCCATCTCGCGCCAGAGTTGGAAGGCCAGCGGGTCGCGCAGCATCGACACGTCATTATAGGGTGCCAGCAGTACCCATTTGCTGTGGGCGGGCATCCCCAACAGGGCGACATCCAGTTCCTTGCCCGTTTCGTCGCGGGTCTCAAGGGTATATTTCTTCTGGTTGAAACTCAGCGAACTGTTGCCCCTCAGTTTGATACCGATAGGTCCGTCGTAGCCGTCAGTCTTCATGTGGGCCGTCACCTTCTTCTGGGCGTTCAGGGCCGTTTCCGTCGTGATATAAACCACAGGCAGGTTCGATTTGAGTTCATCTACCTTGGTGTGCTTCACTTGTGGGAACATACTGCTCATATCGGGCATGCCGCCACCGAAACCACCAAATCCGCCAAACTGGGCAAAGGCACTCGTCGAGGTCATGAGGAGTGCTGCCAATAACAACTGTAATTTTCCGTTTTTCTTCTTTTTCATACTGTGTCTTAGACGACGGATGGGGCTTTTGGTTTAAGGCTACACAAAAAAAAGAGACCACCAGGGTCTCTTCACATTTGCTCGAAAGTTGATTATTCTGCTGTAATGGCACGACGCTTCTCCTTGATACGGGCAGCCTTACCAGTGAGTTTGCGCAGATAGTAAAGCTTGGCGCGACGAACCTTACCAACCTTGTTAACCTCGATGCTCTCGATGTTCGGGCTCTCGATGGGGAAGATACGCTCCACCCCCACGGTACCAGACATCTTACGAACAGTGAAGCGCTTCTTCTCACCGTGACCGCAGATCTTGATGACCACACCACGGTACAACTGGATACGCTCCTTTGAACCTTCGATAATTTTGTAAGCGACAGTCACAGTGTCACCAGCCTTGAACTCCGGGAACTGCTTGCCGGTT
>JAGCRH010000005.1 GCA_017964785.1 Prevotella sp. | reverse complement strand
GAATGTGATTAGTGATACCATCAAGTATATCGGTGTGGATGATCTTGACATCGATCTCTTTGAGAGTCAGTATGTTGTGCCTGAGGGCATGAGTTATAATTCCTATCTGATCGACGATGAAAAGATAGCCGTGATGGATACGGCCGATCGTCGCAAAGGTGAGCAGTGGAAGGTGAACCTGAAGGCTGCATTAGGCAGTCGTCAGCCGGACTATCTGGTAGTTCACCACATGGAACCTGACCATTCGGCTCTTATCGCCTGGATGCTGGAGACCTATCCAGGATTGCAGTTGGTGTGCAGTGCGCAAGCAGTAAAGATGCTGCCCAACTTCTTCGAAGGCTTCAACTTCGAGGGTCGCGTGAAGACTGTGAAGGAAGGCGATACACTCGAACTGGGTCATCATACGCTGCACTTCATCACAGCAGCGATGGTGCATTGGCCCGAGGTGATTATGAGTTACGACGACAAGGACAAAGTGCTCTTCTCTGCTGATGGCTTTGGTAAATTTGGTGCATTAGTCAACGAGACTGACGACTGGGCATGTGAGGCGCGTCGCTACTACTTTAATATCTGCGGTAAATATGGTACGCAGGTGCAGAGCGTTCTTAAAAAGGCGGCGACTATCGACATTCGGACCATCTGTCCGTTGCATGGTCCAGTGCTCAAAGGTGAGGCTTTGGCAGAGGCTGTGCGACTTTATGATGTTTGGAGCAAGTACGAATCAGAGAGCGAGGGTATCTTGATTGCCTACGCCAGTATTCATGGCGGTACAGCAGTTGCTGCTGAGCGGCTGGGTGAGATACTTCGTCAGAAGGGTGCTCCTAAGGTCGTCGTGAGCGATCTGAGTCGCGAGGATATGGCTGAGGTTATTGAGGACGCTTTCCGTTATCCGACGGTGGTGGTGGCTGCTTCGAGTTACGATGCTGGTGTGTTCCCGGTGATGCATGATTTCCTCTACCACTTACAGATCAAGAACTACCAGAAGCGCAAGTTTGGCATCATTGAGAATGGCAGTTGGGCTCCCACGGCAGGCAAAGTTATGCGCTCGATGATTGAGGCCATGAAGGACTGTGAGATTGTGGAACCGATGGTTACCATCCGCTCACGCATGAAGACGACAGATGTGCCTCTGCTGGAACAATTGGCTGACAGCCTGCTCTGAATAGACCATATTTATATATAGGAAGAAGGCCGTTGTGTTCGAACACAACGGCCTTCTTTTTTATGCAAAATGACAATGTGTAAGGAATAAGGGAGGGAGATGGGCTGAAAGATTTCAAAATGTAAGGAAAATGAGTAGAAATCGAGCAAAGTGTCAGAATGGTTAATTTTTAACGCAAGAAACGTAAGCAAAATCTTTGCTGTGATTACAAAATGATATACCTTTGCAGCCAAATTCGTACAGATTGACACAAAAGTAAAGGATAATATGACACATTGCAAACTTAACAACCAAGGACTGTACCGAAGTGAATACGAGCATGATGCTTGTGGTGTAGGTATGGTGGTAAACATCCACGGAGGCAAGAGTCACGAGTTGGTGGACAACGCCCTGAAGGTGTTGGAAAACATGGAGCACCGAGGTGCCGAAACTCGAGATAAGACGGGCGACGGTGCTGGTATCATGGTGCAGATTCCCCATGAGTTTATTCTGTTGCAGGGCATCCCCGTGCCGGAGAAAGGAAAATACGGCACGGGTCTGGTGTTCCTGCCTAAGGACAAAAAGGCGCAGGAGCAGATCCTGAGTGTGATGATTGAGGAGATCGAGCGCGAGGATTTGCAGTTGATGCATGTCCGCACGGTACCAACATGTCCTGAAGTTCTGGGTGTAGGCGCAAGGGAAGTGGAGCCAGATATCGTGCAGATCTTTGTGACGGGTGTGAGTGAGGCAAAAGCCGAGGTGATCGACCGTATATTATATAAGGTACGCAAACGCATCGAAAATCGCATCGACGACAAGGACTTCTACATCTGTTCGCTGTCGAGCAAGAACATCATCTATAAAGGTATGCTCACAAGCGGACAGTTGCGCAGGTATTTCCCTGACCTGTCGAACCCCTATTTCACAAGCGGACTGGCGCTGGTACACTCTCGTTTCTCAACCAACACATTTCCGACATGGAGCCTGGCCCAGCCCTTCCGCTTGTTAGCGCACAACGGTGAGATCAACACCATTCGTGGTAATCGCGGATGGATGAAAGCCCGTGAGAGTGTGCTTTCGAGTGAGGCCCTGGGTGATATCAAGGACCTGAGGCCGATTGTGCAGGAGGGAATGAGTGACTCGGCCAGTCTCGACAACGTGTTTGAGTTCCTGATGATGAGCGGACTCTCGCTGCCACAGGCGATGGCGATTTTGGTGCCAGAGAGTTTCAACGACAAGAACCCGATTTCGGAGGATTTGAAGGCTTTCTACGAGTACCACTCCATCCTGATGGAGCCTTGGGACGGTCCAGCTGCCTTGTTGTTTAGTGATGGACGCTATGCAGGTGGTATGCTTGACAGAAACGGTCTGCGCCCCAGTCGCTACACCATCACCAAGCAGGGTATGATGGTGGTTGCATCAGAGGTTGGCGTGATGGACTTCGAGCCAGGTGATGTAGTTTCGAAAGGTCGTCTGCAACCAGGAAAGATCCTGTTGATTGACACGCAGGAAGGCAAGATTTACTACGACGGAGAGATCAAAGAGAAACTCGCAAAGGCACATCCCTATCGTGAGTGGCTGAGTGAGAACCGTGTGCAGTTGGAGAAGTTGAAGAGCGGTCGCCACGTGGAGAATGGCGTGAGCGATCTCGACAAGAAACTCGTAAACTTCGGTTTTGGACAAGAGGACGTCGACAAGACCATTGTGCCGATGGCAACAGCAGGTCAGGAACCTGTGGCTGCGATGGGTAACGACACACCGTTGGCGGTCATCAGCGACCGTCCGCAGGTGTTTTTCAACTATTTCCGTCAGCAGTTCGCACAGGTGACGAACCCCGCCATCGACCCGATTCGCGAGGAACTGGTGATGTCGTTGACGGAATATATCGGTGCCGTAGGAACCAATATCCTGACGCCAGATGCCTCGAACTGTAAGATGGTGCGCCTGCCGCAACCCGTATTGACCAACACACAACTCGATATATTATGTAACATCCGCTACAAGGGCTTCAACACCAAGAAACTCCCGATGCTCTTTGAGATTGAAAAGGGCGAGGAAGGTTTGAGGAAGTCACTCGACGACCTTTGTAACGAGGCTGAGTCTTGTGTGGATGAAGGTGTGAACTATATCATCCTCACCGATCGCGACATCGACGAGAAGCATGCTGCCATACCAAGCCTTTTGGCCGTCAGTGCCGTGCACCATTACCTCATCAGCGTGGGTAAGCGTGTGCAGACGGCTCTGATTGTAGAGAGCGGAGAAATCCGTGAGACGATGCATGCGGCTCTGTTGTTAGGCTATGGAGCCAGCGCCCTTTGTCCGTATATGACCTTCGCTATTCTCGACGATCTCGTAAAGAAAGGCAAAATCCAGGAAGAATATGCGACGGCAGAGAAGAATTACATTAAAGCAGTTGACAAAGGTCTGAAAAAGATCATGTCGAAGATGGGCATCTCTACTATTCGCTCCTATCGTGGTGCGAAGATTTTCGAGAGCATTGGTCTGAGTGAAGACTTGCTGAGAAGATACTTCGGCACAGAAACGAGTACCATCGGTGGCATCGGCCTGAAAGAGATTGCCCGTGATGCCATTCGCTTGCATGAGGCTGCTCAAGAGCAAACGATGTTGCAAAACCAGGGACAGTTTGCTTGGCGCAAGGACGGTATCAAGCACGCTTGGAACCCAGAGACCATCGCCAAACTGCAATTGGCTACCCGTCAGGGCAACTACGATAAATTCAAGGATTGGGCAAAGATTGTCGATGAAAAGGAGAGCCCAATCTTTATCCGTGACTTCTTCGGTTGGAAGAAGGCTGCTACGCCTACGCCTCTCGATGAGGTGGAGAGTGTAGAGAGCATTGTGAAGCATTTCGTCACAGGTGCAATGTCATTTGGTGCCCTGAGTATCGAGGCCCACGAGGCTTTGGCTTTGGCAATGAACAAACTCGGCACACGCTCGAATACTGGTGAAGGTGGTGAGGATAATGCTCGCTATCATACAGAAGTGGATGGCGTCAGCCTCAGCAGCAAGACCAAGCAGATCGCATCTGGTCGTTTTGGTGTGACAGCCGAATATTTGGTGAATGCTGAAGAGATACAGATTAAGGTGGCGCAGGGTGCAAAGCCTGGTGAGGGTGGACAGTTGCCTGGTTTCAAGGTCAACGAGATTATCGCTAAGACGCGTAATGCCATTCCTGGCATCTCGCTCATCTCGCCGCCACCTCATCACGATATCTATTCGATTGAGGATCTGGCACAGTTGATTTTCGACTTGAAGAACATCAACCCGACGGCAGCTGTCAGTGTGAAACTCGTGGCAGAGAGTGGAGTAGGGACTATTGCCGCTGGTGTGGCAAAAGCCAAAGCCGACCTCATCGTGATTAGTGGCTCTGAGGGTGGTACGGGTGCTTCGCCTGCTTCATCAATGCGTTTCGCTGGTATCTCACCTGAGATTGGACTCGCAGAGACACAGCAGACACTCGTGCGCAATGGATTAAGAAACCAAGTGCGCTTGCAGACCGATGGTCAGTTGAAGACCGCAAAGGATGTGATTATCATGGCGATGCTTGGTGCTGACGAGTTCTCGTTTGGTACGCTGCCGCTGATTGTCCTCGGCTGTGTGATGATGCGTAAATGTAATACCAATACCTGTCCGATGGGTGTCGCCACACAGAACCCAGAGTTACGCAAGCACTTCGAGGGTCGTGCTGAGTATGTGGTGAACTTCTTCACCTTCCTTGCTGAGCAGGTGCGCGAGTATCTCTCAGAGATTGGCGTGAAAAGTCTGAAGGAAATCATCGGACACACGGAACTCATTGAGGTCAATACCGCCAATGCCACAGACAAACAGAAGACTATCGATTTCGCCCGTCTGTTGCACAAGCCAGAAACAGAAAAGCCTCTCTATTGGGATCGTGGCGAGTTTACGAAGGTGGCTGATGTTCCTGACGTAGAAATCATCAAGGCTGCCCAGAAGGCGATTGATGATGGCGAGGAAGTGACACTTGACTACGGCATCAGAAATACCGATCGTGCTGTGGGTACGATGCTCTCTGGCGTCATCGCGAAGAAATACGGTGAGGCAGGTCTGCCAGAAGGAACTATTAAGATCAAGTTCAAGGGCTCGGCTGGTCAGTCGTTTGGTGCCTTTGCCGTGAAGGGACTCGATATCCGTCTCGAAGGTGAGACAAATGACTATTTCGGCAAGGGCCTCTCTGGTGGACGCATCAGCATCCTGCCGCCTGCCCGCCACAGTGAGACTTTCAAGGCAGAAGAGAATATCATCGCTGGTAATACAGGTCTTTATGGTGCTACAAGTGGTGAACTCTATATCAATGGTAAGGTGGGTGAGCGCTTTGGCGTACGTAACTCTGGTGCTATTGCTGTCATCGAGGGCGCTGGCGACCACTGCTGCGAATATATGACTGGTGGTCGTGTAGTTGTATTAGGAAAGACGGGCCGCAACTTCGCCGCTGGTATGTCTGGTGGTGTGGCTTACGTCTATGACCCAGACCACACCTTCGATTACTTCTGTAATATGGATATGGTGGAACTCTCGTTGGTCGAGGACAGCGTTTCTCGCAAGGAACTGCTTGAACTCATCCGTCAGCACTATCTGCACACAGGCTCTGCCCTCGCAGGTCGTATGCTTGATGACTGGCATCGTTACATCGAGGACTTCATCCAGGTGGTGCCTATCGAGTACAAACGTGTGCTCGAAGAGGAGAAGATGGCACGCCTGCACGAGAAGATCGCTGACATCCAGCGCGACTATTAAGAATTGAAGAATTAAAGAATGGAAGAATTAAAGAGAATTTCAATTTTTCAATCTTTCAACTTTTAAATTTTTATCACAATGGGAAATCCAAAAGCATTTTTAGAGATACACCGCCAGGAGGCGGGTTACCGTCCGATTCACGATAGAATCCACGACTTTGGCGAGGTAGAGCAGACGCTCAGCACTCGCGAACGCAAACTACAAGCCTCGCGCTGTATGGATTGTGGCGTACCCTTCTGCCACTGGGCTTGTCCGCTGGGCAATAAGGCACCTGAATGGAACGATGCACTGTATAAAGGCGACTGGGAACAGGCTTATCGACTGCTGAACTCGACCAACCCCTTCCCTGAATTCACAGGACGTATTTGTCCTGCACTCTGCGAAAAGGCCTGCGTGTTGAACCGTTTCAACCACGAGCCGACCACCAACCGTGAGGATGAGGGCGCCATTACTGAGGCCGCCTTCCGCGAGGGTTACATCCAGCCACGCACAGACATCGTACGCAATGGTAAGAAGGTCGCCGTCATTGGTGCTGGTCCTGCTGGACTTGCTGCTGCCAACGATCTGAACCTGATGGGCTATCAGGTCACAGTCTTTGAGAAGAATGAGGCAGCAGGTGGGCTTCTGCGCTACGGCATCCCCAACTTCAAACTCAACAAGGCCATCATCGATCGCCGCATCCGCCTTCTCGAAGCCGAAGGCATCGAGTTTGTCTACGGCTGCGCTGTAACAATGGATAATGGAAAATTGACAATTGATAATTGCTCCGCCCCCGATAATTATCCATTATCCATTATCAATTATCCATTTGATGCAATCGTGATTGCATCAGGCACTCCCACCGCCAGAGATCTCAAAGCCCCAGGCCGCGAACTGAAAGGCATCCATTTCGCCCTCGAACTGCTCTCTCAGCAGAACCGCGTCCTTGCTGGTATGGAGTTCTCTAAGGATGAGCGCATCACCGCCAAAGGAAAAGATGTATTGGTGATTGGTGGTGGCGATACTGGTTCTGACTGCATTGGTACAGCCCATCGTCAGGGTTGCAAGAGTGTGACGCAAATCGAGATTATGCCCAAGCCCGTTGAAGGCCCAGAGGATCCTCAGAATCCTTGGCCCGAGTGGCCTCGTACGCTCAAAACGACCTCGTCGCATGAGGAAGGCTGCACCCGCCGCTGGAACATCAATACCCTTGAATTCTTGGGTGAGAACGGCAAACTGACTGGTGTGAAAGTTCAGGAAATCGACTGGAAACCGAATCCAGAAGGAGGTCGTCCGATTATGGTCGAGAAGGGCAAGCCTGAAATCATTAAGGCAGAACTTGTGCTCTTGGCTATGGGCTTCTTGAAACCAGAGCATCCTCAATATCCAGACAATGTGTTTGTCTGTGGTGATGCTGCCAATGGAGCCTCTCTTGTCGTCCGTGCGATGGCCAGTGGTAAGCAGACGGCTCAAAAGGTTGCCGCCTACCTCCAGCGCTGATAATCACGCAAACCTATAAATTATCCCTGATTTCCGTTCGGATTTCAGGGATTTTTTGTACCTTTGACTTCGTCGAATGCACTTTCGCTCGGAAAAACTCAAATACATTTGGTTATTCGCTCACTTATTCGTACCTTTGGCGGCAAATTACGAATGAGTTTGTGATGACTGCTAAAGAGATTATACGATATATGGAGTCGTTGCAGGATGACGAGCAACGACAGATATTGATGCGGTTCTTCAAGACGGGTCCTGGCGAGTATGGCGAGGGCGATGAGTTTTTGGGATTGAAGGTGCCACAGACAAGGGAGGTGGTACGCGCTGTTCCAAAGGACTTCCCTCTGAGTGAGGTGCCTGAATTGCTGATGAACCGCTGGCATGAGGTGAGACTTTGTGGGCTGTTGATTCTTGTGGCAAAGTTCGAACGATTGGCGACGAAGAAATTAGAACATGATGAGGCTGCCATCAAAGGCCGTGATGAGATCCTCACACTTTATCTGCAATATGCTGAGCAAGCCAACAACTGGGACCTCGTCGACCTCTCTGTCCATAAGATCCTAGGCCACTGGCTGCTGTTGCCCTCCAACCTTGGCGACAAAGACTACAAGATAAAACTTCTCGATGACCTTGCCCAGAGTTCCTGTCTTTGGAAACAGCGCATGAGCATTGTTTGTTCGTGGAAAACCTCTCAGATGGGCGACCCATCTTGGTGTCTGCGTTATGCCGAGATTCATCTGCACCATCCGCATGACCTGATGCATAAGGCTGTCGGTTGGATGCTCCGTGAGATGGGCAAACGCGTCTCGATGGACCTTCTTCGCGACTTCCTTCGTCAGCACACCCACGAGATGCCTCGCACCATGCTTCGCTACGCCATCGAAAAGATGCCGGAACAAGAACGACAATACTGGATGCAGATGCCCCCCGACGGAACGGGGGGCAGGCTTCTGCCAGGGGGCAAAAACGACCAAGGGAATGAAACCAAAGATAAATCTAAGTCGAATCGTTTTGCAGCTATCCCCGTTCCTGATTTCCTCGACATGATTCTGAAAGGCGACGACGAGGCGATGTACTATCTGTTGCATGATCGTCTGAGCGATCAATTCCGCAACCGTTACGAAGTATACAGCCACAATCTCTTTGATGATTATGAGGATGTCATCGACGACTTCTTTCTCTATCTCCGAGAACGGGGACAATCTCCCAATCAGCCTTTGCAACGCATCAAGAAAAAGGAATCTTTCGAGAGTTGGCTGCTCAATACTTTCCGCAATTATCTGAGCAATCGTGCTGAGGCAGAAGGACAAAGGGTCTATTCACATCTCAAAGAAAGTGATAGCATCCTCACCATTGAATCTTCCGACCTTACTGACGAGCGGAAACTCGCCATTGTCTCGCAGTTGATTGCATACGCCCATCAGGTGTTTTATCCTCGTGGTCGCTTCATCTTCCTCCGCTCCATGCTTACAATGCTCAACAAGCAACGGGCTGTGCCCAACAAGGAAATGGCCGAAGCCCTCGATATGTCGTATCTCGCCTATCGCGTCACGCTTCATCACATGCGTCAGAACGTCAAGCGATTCCGTGAGCGTCTGCTCAAAGGCGAGACTCTCTATCTTGATGCTGATCACCAGCAGATGGCAGACAATATCAATCACGACTTCATTCATCTCTATCCGACGCTTTTTCGCATTTACTTAGAAAGCATCGATTCACTCAAAACCAGTTCTGCCGTAAAACACCTTCGCCAACAGTATCTCGAAGAGCGAGGCTTTGCTGTTCACGAACCTAATCCTGATAGTCCTATCAACGTCAGAATCCCTGCATTTTGGGAGATGCTGAACCACTGGATGACCACATAAACGAACACGATGATTACATCCTATCTGAACACTGAGAATATTGCCCGCAGCAAGGGTGGGGTAGAGTACCATCCGCTGCGCCCTTTCTTGCCAGAAAATACGAGGGTACTGTTTTTAGGTAGTTTTCCACCACAACGGAAACGATGGTGTATGGACTTTTACTACCCCAATTTTATAAATGACCACTGGAGGATCGAGGGTCAGATATTCTTTGGCGACAAGAACCACTTCGTTGACCTTGCAGCCAAACGTTTCAAGATTGACGAGATTGTTGCCTTCTGCCAAGAAAAGGGCCTCGCCTTCTTCGATACCTCCACTGCCATTCGTCGTTTGCAGGACAATGCCTCTGATAAGTTCTTGGAAGTCGTAGAGCCAACGGATATTCGTGGTCTTTTGCATCAATTGCCTCATTGTCGTGCCATTGTCACTACAGGCGAGAAAGCCACAGAAACCATCTGTGCCTCACTTGGCATTCCTGCCATTCCCAAAGTGAATACCTCCGTCGCCATCCCAGATATCTATAATGACGATGGCAATCAGATTCTTCTCTATCGCCTCCCATCTTCCTCTCGTGCCTATCCTCTGTCCTTCGACAAAAAGGTCGAGGCCTATCAAAAAATGTTCAAGCAGGTTTTAGGCTAACGTCCATTTTTCTCTGTCATATATTTCCAATAGCGACGAGGCATGTCCTGCAACTGTTTGCGAGGGTTCATGCGCTCCTTGATGCAGATGGCTTTGAAATACGTGCGCCAGAGGTCTTGGAATAGTTGGTCGTTGTCGCTCAGCACCTCAGCATCGAGTTTGCCGTTCCTTAGGTCAAAAGGCACAGCGGCTTCATCTTCGAAAGTGACTCGGATGGGCGCAGCGTGGCCATCGTAATAATAACCGTAATGCCGCTTCGCATCATAGATCAACCACGGTTGGTCATTAAAGCGATCCTGAAAGTGGTCGATGACGATGGGCAACACATTATGATCCGGAGATATGACAGCGAGATAAGTACCGTCTTTCGCCTTTTGAAAACGGATGAACTGCTTCATTCTCAGTTGCTCGTGCAACACTCTGCGAGCAATGTTCGTCACCTCCAACACATCAGCATCAGCGAAGTTTCGCAATATATCCCCCTGCCTAAATACCTTACAGATATATTGAAACAAGGGGGTGTTCAGTTCTTTCAACTCTGACAGCCAACTGACGGATATCAGTTTCAAGGCCTCACAACTCAGTTGTTTCTCCAAGCCTACCCATACCCTTCGTACCTTCTCCTCGTCTGTCGTCACCTGATAGGTCCGCTCACAGAACAATGGCAGCGCATCGCCCTTAGCCAGCAACTGCTCTGGTCGCTCCTTCAAGTTGAATGCGTCGAACACTGCCGTCAGCAACCCGTCCATCGTTCCGTCAAACACAAAT
The DNA here is from genome assembly GCA_017964785.1 of Prevotella sp. GTDB lineage: Bacteria > Bacteroidota > Bacteroidia > Bacteroidales > Bacteroidaceae > Prevotella. The sequence goes on along the minus strand of JAGCRH010000005.1, from coordinate 10,622 downwards.
ACTACCATACTCTAATTATTTAACCACTAATTACACGAATTACTCGAATTGTTTTCATTAATATCTGCATCATATAAATTAGTGAAATTCGTGGTCTTATTAATCTCCGAAGTCCAGTTTCAGTTGCATTTCTTCCGCTGCCCGTCTCTGTTGTGCTTTCGAAATCAGCAATGGTCTCAATCGTTCTGGGCGCAGTTCATTAATCCCCACGATGGGCTGCGAGAACTGCGAGGTCAGTTCGTTGCACGTAATAAAATACTTCGCCTTCTTCATCACCACACCCATCTTCTTCAAGTCGTAACTCGTCAGTCGATTGAACCGTCGCGAATTAACGATGAGCCAGGCCGACTTCGTGCCGAGTCCTGGTACTCTCAGAAGCATCTCGTAGTCAGCCGTATTGATATCCACAGGAAAGTACTCTGGGTGTCTGAGTGCCCAAGCCAGTTTGGGGTCTATCTCCAAGTCAAGGTTCGTGTGCGCATCATCTACAATCTCATCTACGTTGAAATGGTAAAACCGCATCAGCCAGTCAGCCTGATACAGCCGGTTCTCGCGCACCAGTGGCGGCTGTTTCAGGATGGGCAGTCGTGGGTCGTAGGTGTTCACGCTTACGTAGCCCGAGTAATACACGCGCCGCATCGTGGGTTGTCCGTAAAGCATCGACGACATTGTCAGGATATCCTTGTCCGTCTCTTTCGTCGCCCCCACAATCATCTGCGTCGACTGGCCTGCTGGCACAAATCGTGGCACGTAGCGGTATTTCTTGCGATCCTCCTTGTTTTCTAATACGCCCTGCTGGATGAGGCGCATTGGCTGGAACACGCTCTTGTGGTCTTTCTCCGGCGCCAGCAGTTTCAGCGATTCCTCCTTGGGTATCTCGATGTTCACACTCATGCGGTCGGCATAGCGTCCAGCCTCGTTGAGTAGTTCCTGCGAACAGCCTGGGATGCTTTTCAAGTGGATATAGCCGTTAAAGCGATGCACCGTTCTGAGGTCGCGAGCAATGGCTGCCAGCCGCTCCATCGTGTAGTCAGGGTTTCGCACCACACCGCTGGATAAAAAGAGCCCCTCGATATAGTTCCTGCGGTAGAACTCCATCGTGATCTCCTCCAACTCGCTGACGGATAGCGTTGCCCGCTTGATGTCGTTGCTTCGGCGATTGATGCAGTAGGCGCAGTCGTACATGCAGTAGTTTGTCAGCATCACCTTCAGCAGCGAGATGCATCGTCCGTCGTCAGCAAACGAGTGACAGATACCTATGCCGCCCACCGTCGAGCCCACCATGCCCTGCTTACCTTTGCGCACCGTGCCACTCGACGAGCACGACACATCGTACTTCGCCGACTCTGCGAGTATCCGCAGTTTTTCCATTGTCTTCTCTGTCAACATGGCTGCAAAGATAAAGCAAAGGTGTCCCAAAAGTCGGGACACTCTCAGAAATTTAACAATCTTTATTGTGATTTGCTGTCGTAGCGCTTTCCGATGATCTCCCAGTCGATAATTCCCCAAAGGGCAGCCAGGTGGTCAGGACGACGATTTTGATAGTCCAGATAGTAGGCGTGTTCCCAGACGTCGAAAGTCAGTAGCGGTTGCAAGCCCTTCTGAACAGGATTGGCAGCGTTCGTTTCCTGCGTAATCACAAGTTTCCCATCCTGATCAGCCGACAGCCAAACCCAACCAGAACCAAACAACGTAGCGCCTGCCTTCTGGAACGCCTCCTTGAAAGCCTCGAACGACCCAAAGTCGCGCACGATAGCCTCAGCAAGTTTGCCCGTAGGCGCATTGCCATCCTTTGGAGCACAGAATTGTCCGAAGTAAAGTTCGTGATTTAGTATCTGCCCAGCATTATTCAGGATCCCCCCAGACGATTTGCACACAATCTCCTCCAAAGGCAATCCTGCCAATGGGCTCCCTTCCAACAGTCCATTGAGATTATTCACATACCCCGCCAGATGCTTCCCATGATGAAACTCCAACGTCTGCTTACTAATCACCGGCTCCAGCGCATCTATCGCATACGGCAGCGCCATCAATCCAAACTTTCCCATACCTTTAAATATTTATAGATTTCAATGCCGCAAAGTTACGAAAACTTTCCGAGATTTCCAAACAAAAGCGGTAGAATTGTTTACGCGCATGCAAGGACTAGACAAATATTTATCCGTATGTAGTAAAAAACGAGAAATGTTATATCTTTACCCGATATATATTGTACTTTTTTTGAAAAATCTTTGGTCTGTTCGGGATTTTTCTGTACTTTTGCAGTCAGAGAGAAGAATAAAGAAGAATAAAAGAAAGTAAAAGTGAATGAAGAAGACTGAAAAAGGTGCGCATCATGTGTTGTTTCAGCCCACGTTTGGGAATCGTCCTGACCAGTATATTGGTCGTGACGGGGTGATAGAGCAGTTCATGGCGGGCTTGCAGGAACCTGTGGGGAGCCGCAACCGTTGCACGTTGTTTCTTGGACAGAGGGGCATGGGTAAGACGGCTCTGCTGTTGGAACTGAGCGACCGTGCGGTAAAGGCAGACTATGTGGTGGCCCGTGTGACTACTGCTCACGAAGGGATGGCACAGGCCATCATTGAGCAATTCCAATTGAATGGTTCGGCCTTCTTCAAGGATGACAAGCGCAAATTGACTGGTGTAACTGCTGGTGCGCTTGGCTTCACAATCGGTCTTACATTCTCTGAGGCTGCTGAGCGACAGTATGGTTTCCGCTCAAAATGTCACTACTATGCGACAAGTTGGCTGAGAAGGATAAAGGTGCGTTGATATTGATTGACGAGGTGCGTACTTCTGCTGCGATGCGCGAGGTGGCATCGTCCTATCAGGAACTTGTGGGGGACGGGAAGAACATCGCCATCGCGATGGCTGGTCTGCCACATGCTGTATCCAGCGTATTAAGCGATCAGGTTCTTACCTTTTTAAATCGTGCAACCAAAGTGGAACTGGGATTGATTTCGACAAATCTTATCAGGGCCTACTACGAGTGGGCATTCAAATCAGTGGGTCTCAAAGTGTCGGATGAGTTTCTTGATCGTGTAGCATTGGCCACTCGTGGTTTTCCGTACTTGATGCAGTTGATCGGTTACTATGTGATTCAATATACTCCAGACGGTGGAACGGTTGACGAAGCCATCATGGATAAGGCAGAGAAGTCGGCCATGGGCGACATGGAAGATAATGTCTTTAAACCGATTCTTTCGCCGCTGTCGGACAATGACAGAATATTCCTAAAGGCGATGGCACGACAGGGGAAAACGGTTTCGACTGCTACATTACAGACGGCACTGGGCAAGAAGGGTCCTGCTATTCAACCCTATCGCAAGCGGCTGCTTGAGGCTGGTATCATCGAGGCGCCAAGGAGAGGCGAACTAGTGTTTGCTGTGCCATATCTTTCGGAGTACTTGTTGAATGAAATGAAAGAATAAGATGAAAAAAGAAACGGTTTTAATATGGTTGGAAAGCATCTTGAAAACTACACCCGAAGCTTTGCAACGCATTGCTGACAACAAATCTGTTGCACAGAATTTGCGTGATGCTTTCCCACACCCATATACATTGGACGATGCTGTGACCTTTCTTGACAATGTCAGACAAGGGAAAATGGGGATAGTCTATGGCATGTTCCTTAATACTGGCGAGTTGGTCGGCGTCATCAGTCTTACACCTGGCCGTGATGTCAATCGCTATTCTGCCGAAGTCGGTTATTTCGTTGGTGTACAATATTGGAATAGAGGTTATGCTACTGAGGCATTAAGGCTGGTCGGGAACTTTGCTCAATTTAGGCATGGATTAAAACGTCTTTATGCTACGGTATTTGATTTTAATCTTGCCTCCATGCGTGTTCTTGAAAAAGCCGGATTCGAAAAAGAGGGAATAATGAAGTCCTCGGCCATCAAAGATGATAAAATCCTTGATGAGCATTTGTATGGCCTTGTATTGGGGAAAAGCAATATTAAGATTATAGGGCGCTTTAAGTTCTAGAACTCATACAGCAGCCTCCCATCGTTTCTGATAATATCAAAGTTTGTCATTGCTAATAGTTTTATTTGATTTGAAATGTCTGGCGTTATCGAAATTAAGCGAGAGAATAGCCTCGGCATCGCACTGAATAGCATGAAGCAAGTCATGGTTATCCAGAAAGGCTGTGTTTGATTTTGCGATTGTTTCGATACCTTTGGTCAGTTGCTCTATCAGCAGAGCAGTGGTATAGATTACCAGACCATAATCATGAGCCTCGACCATTTCAGATACTTTGTGCAATTCTTTGTCTGCGAAAGTGACTGGGCGCAGATGGCCGTCATCTCCCATCGTATAGGCAGTTATTTCCTTGCCACTGACCTTCTGTAGTATATCAATGATAGAAACGCGTGAATTGGCCTCAATGGCATTGATGAGAGGATATAAGTCAGTAGGTTTAGTATCCTGAACGATATCGACGCAATCGTGATAGAGATCTGAGAATACCGTGTGATATTTAAGTTGTTCACGAGTAATGTCTGTTGTTTTGATGCTGCCATCAGCGTTGTAATCCTCGTCATCGCCTCCAAACTCATTGAGGAAATCAAGGCGTTTAGAGAGGGCGTAATACTCCCAATTACCATTGAACTCATCGAAATATTCATCGATGGTTGAGGTCCATTCTTGTAGACGTTGCACAACCTCATGCATCCATTTCTCCCAGAGGAGAATCTGGTAGTAAGTGATCATCTTAAAGGCTGCTTCTTCGCCTTTGGTGTCATCGAATATTCGTGGACGAGTCATAATCCAGAGCGTGGTGATCTTCGAGATTACCTTGTTAAAGGCAATAGCCAAAGGCTGCTCACCCTCGATGTGCTGTATCATATGCTCCATATGGAATTAATAAACGTATCACAAATATAGGTTTCTGATGCTCATTCCTCTGGCTTGGAAAGATCAGTTGTTTCAGTTGCTCACTGAAATCCCTGTCATTGTAAAATATCCGCACAATGCGATTCTGGATGATGTAGGTCATAAGTGCTTGTTAGGTTCTGATTGAACAATATGTTGTGTGCCAGAGAGAATGGTGAGAGCATCAAAGGCATGGGCGAAGATGTCATCGGATTCTTTCTTGTAGCCCGGCTGGTGTTGCATGTATTTATCGGTGGGAACCCAGCGGCTGAATGTGGACTCGCCTTCTGCATCCTCTGGCCCTAACAGGAAGCCAACTTTATAATGTGGATAGACGTAATCTTTGACATCTTCTGTGACAACGATCACCATAGCACCGTTGTTGTTATCACAATGACTGAGGGCCTGTTGGCAATTCTCCAACTTATTGAAGTTATAAATGCTCCAATCGCGTTCGAGGTCATTAAGACCATCAAGTTCCATAGCCTTTGTGCAGAACTGAAAGACGTCATGTTTCGACGGTTTGAAATAGCGGGAGGAAAGTAGGTGCAGAAAGGCCATTGGCAAATACTTGCGATAGCCCCACTGAAGGTGATACACTTTGTTGAGGCGAGCTCCGCTGCGGCCCTCAACTTGTAATAAAAGATTTGTTCTTTGTCCCATAAATAATTTGATTTTATAATAGTATCACAGTTATGATTTTCTAATGATCGTTCTACCTTTATGTAGGGAATAATTGGAAACGTTACACCTTGGTGACTTAGAAATTAAGTTTATTGTCCACCCCATGCTTTAATTAGTTCTTCGTCAATTCGGTTATCATTTTCGAAGGCATCGACAGGCTTCCAGATTTCACCGTGGATGAGGTCGCCACTATAGTCGGCCTTCCACTTCTGGTGACAACGACGACAGATGCATTTTGAGGGTAGGGACGTGAAGTTGTAGAGGTTGTCATGGCCCTCAATCGCACAAATTGTACTCATGTCTGCCTCTTTCTTTTGAGCAATTGCTAGGCGAGTGTGCAGATAGTCAATGGCTTCTTTTTCGAGAGGACGGCTTAGTTGAAAAGTGTGCGTCGGAGCGATATGCAGATGATCTATATGGTGGTCATCTAACGGCAAAACGAGATAATAGTCGTCTTCGGCATCCAACACTGGGAAATGGTCTTCGGGGGTTGGAGGCAAGGCTTCGATGATGGCTGCGAAAAGACGATGGCCCTCTAACACTTCCACAATGTCACCAACGTGAAAGCGGATGGCCTCAGTTTGACGCCCCTCAAATTGGTTGACGAGATTGTAGTTTTGCAGGCATTGGTCGATGAGATTGCCGTTGGCATCGTAGCTTCTAACGCTGAGCCATCGAACGTCACCGATATCCCCGTCCACAGCGATTTCCTTCACCATATAGGCAAAGATGTCCTTTGCATCGTAAGTCTCTTGATTGTTCTTTGGAATAATCTCCAATGCCTTTTTAAGCGAGGAATAATGCCCCAAAATGCCAATGCTCGCATCACGATACCAATACTCTTCGGAGTCATAGATCCGGATTCCTTCAAGTCTAAAGATTGATGTCATAGTTATATCTCCCATGTATAGGACTCAATATAATCGCCACAGGTTTCGCAAGGTTCATCATCACACTCATATTCGCCAAATCTCTCAACCAAGTCCTGAAGCACATAGTTGAGGTCTTGTGGTCTAAAGTGCTCAAAAATCGTTTTCAACACGACCTGGCGTTCTTCGTCAGTCATGTCTATCTCCTCTTTTCCATCTACACTAAGCGAGTTGCATATGCAACCACGTACCATTTTGATAATCATTATTCTATTACTTTATCTGTTTCGACTTTCTACCTTTAAGTAGTGAAAAACAGGAATTGTTACATCGAGAAATCGAAAAAAAACTAAAATAAATGATAAACTCTGGGTTATTCAAGAATATATTGTATTTTTGTGGCAAGAAAAGAATAAAAGCATTTGCCTTATGAAATATTCAAAATTGACTATTGCTGGTGTCCCGAAGTCTTTTGTTATTTGGGATGTCGTGGACTATGTTCAAGATTTGTCGGAGGATGAGAGTCCGGATGATGTGCAGTATGATTTTTATTCGGCAGAGTGTAACGAGGAGAAAGGAGAGGATGCGTGTGTATTGTTCAAGTACGATGAGTCGGCAACGGGGATATTTGTGACTCATACTCCACATCTGCAGACTCTGTCCCTCGAACTGTCTCCGTGGGCTGTAGAGACCGATGTGCAGTTGTATGCATCGTTCGTGAATGCGTTTCTTGCCAAGCACAAAAGAGCACGACTTTATGAAAAATATGCTCCGCTAAAGAATCTAACCGACGATGATGTCCAGAAAATGATAGAGGAGCGTAAGCGATATCTCAAGCGACTACTCACTACGAAAGATGGCTTTACAATGGAAGGGATTAACGCAGATTTCACACTAAAGGTGACCCTTCTGAAGCCTGCAGCATCAGTGGATATACAGATGCAGGAATTGCAACAACAGTTTGTTGGGATGCAGTGGGAGTAGTTACATCCCTAATTGTTTTTTTCTGATGTCGATCATCAACTGATTTACAAAGTCGGTGTCTATCATCTCACGGATGGATGACTGCTCCATCAGTTTGTTCATATGCTTCTTTTCTTCCTCTAAGCGATCGATGATTTCTTCGTACTCGAATTTATGGTTACGTACGTCCATCAAGAACTGTCGATCCCATGTGCGCTGCAGAATCATACCCTTGCCCTCCGCAATCTCGCTGGCCATGTGCATCAGTCGGAAACAATGCATCATGTTCTTCGAGTCATAGGTTTTGTTAAGATTTGACTCATAACGCTTCGGATTGCGCTCCTTTACCCACGTCTGATATTTAGTATATTGCCGGCAATGTGACGAATAGCCGCTCTGGTTGTAGGAGATGAAACAGATAGGCTGTGTGTCCTTTTCATCAATAGACGATAACCGCAATTCATTCCCATCGGCATCTGCACTAATCACTCCTCGATAACCAATCGGAGACATTTCACTCAGTCGGCTCTTTGTCTCCATTATGTCCTTATCCTTATAATAATTGCACGCATAAGCAAGGAATGGCAAGTTTACCGACCAATCCCGATGTGTTGCTATATGAGTACCGAAGTCATAATACACGCCATATATTTCATGCATATTCGGCACGTTCACTAGTCCACAATGCTCTTGATACAGCCCTCGATTTGCCAACCAATCGCTGAATTTCGTGCTTCCCTGCCCCTTAAATGTGTAGATGAAATCGTACGGAGTTAGTCGCTCCATGACAGGATTCACTATCTTCTTATTTAGACCACGAGCCTTCTCAATCTGCGACTTGGCATAGCCAAAGAATGGGTTGAAGCATTGTTTGCTGATGAACTGCTCTCGGTTGTCGATAAGCATCTGCATAAGCGGATGCATCTGCCCCAGAATCTTGTCCTCTGGTACAAACAGGCTCTCCATCACCGTTGGATTCGACTTCAGCAGCAACCTCACTAACTCGCCTATCTCAAACCACGTGTTGTCATGACGAGCGTCTGACACCTGCGGTTTATAGCCATAGCATCCGAAGAGTTCATTCCTCGTGCATACATACACACCACTGGTGTCCACGTCCGAAAGCTCGTTGTTCAATCCATACAAATGGCTACCGCGAATGTACTCATACAGCAGCCGCCCATCATTTCTGATAATATCAAAATTTGTCATAGGTCTTATAATATAATTACCGTGATCAGTTTCTGATGTTCGTTCCTTTGACTTGGAAAGAGGAGTCGTTTCAGTTGTTCACTGAAATCCCTATCGTTATAAAGTATCTTCACAATGCAATTTCTGATGATGTACGTTATAAGCGTTCTTTTTAGTAACCAAGTGCGGCCTTCCTCAGTGTTCCGTTATTGCGTCTTTCTTCCAAATCATCGTTTAGAATCTGAAGGGCTTTGATCCTGTCTTGGAGATTACCGTAATTCGTGCTTGCGTAACCAATAGGTTCTGTTAAGCAGTATGAGTCCCAGTAACAACCAAAGAGTTCAAGGACATTGTATCCTATCATGGTATAGGCTCCGTAATGACAGGCTATGGTAGGATGGCCAGCAACATCTATCACTTCGTACAAGGGGAGTTTATGCTTTTCCTTCCACTTGTTCAGTTTCTTACAGACCTTTTCCAGTTCACGTTGATAATGGATGACGTCTTCTTCACTTTTCTTGCCTCCATCCTGAAATTCATATAGGAGCTCAAAAATGTCTTCGGTCTTCACATAGACGTTGATGATTTCACCAGGGTATTGCTGGTTGAAGTGTTCCGATACGTACTCCATATCACCATTAAAGTCATACCACATGTAGCCGAGTCCAGCGTTCCAATTTACATCGCAGACGCAAAGAACATGAAGACACTCTCCATTGAACAGATAAACTTTCTTTTTGCGGATGAGGAAAGATATGTTTTTCTCTTCCAGAAGGTCTTGAATAAACTTTAGTTTCTGCATGTCTGGTTTTAGCAGAAAAATGGAATGTCTGGAATAATAACCCATAATCTATGATGTTCGTTTGTGGTTAAACGTTATTCGCCCTCCAAGTAGCATACCACACATAATCTCCAGCCCCCAAGCTTGTAGGAATGTGATTTCTGGGAGGTTGAAAAGATGAGGCAGTAACCAATTCCAGAGGAGTTGTACTGGCCATGCAAAAAACAGAGAAAACACTAACCCCAAGATGAGGGTGATAGAACAACCAAGTGCCATTGTTAGGCAAGAGTCATAAAAGCGATTCATATAATGTTGTTTTGTAAATTCTCTTAATCCCACCACCCAAAGAGTTTGTATTCTCTAATCATTTGATACAGATGCAACGCCTTTTGCTGGCGGAGACTTATTCTTAGATGAATCGACAATTCGCGTCTTTCTTCAGCCAAAGCATCTTTGATGGGAGTGCTACGGAAGAAACGTTTCTCGTTTCTGGCGTTCACATAAACAGGAATATCTGGCAGAGGTTCCTTATCATTGTTAACCATCTCATAGTTCCCATCATCCAACTTTTGGAATCGTATCCTTGTGCCAGAGTAAGCTCGTTCAAGCCAAGTACTGTACACACCATCATTTTCCATGAAGATGTCGATGAGCTTCAAACAAATACCCAAATCGCGTGTTGTGTACTTATTTGCTTCCGTGATATCACTTGTTTTAAAGTAATCATGCATACGTTGGAGTTTCTTCTTCTCCAGCGCGACAAGATAGGCATAATCCCAATCATAATCCTTAGCCAACAGATGCTTATAAGCATGAATTGGATTTCTTCTTCTCTTCTTCATAACTCTATTATTTTATTCGGTTCAAATCCATTTGTTTGTTGCTCGTTGTAATAAACATAGCCAAGTTGGTTGCACACTATTCGGGTGTTGCCTATCGTAGTGTCAATGTTGGTATGTGAATGCCCATAAATCCATGCATCAATGCGACTGTCGGCAATATAGTTTCCCAGTTCTGTAGCAAAGGCTCCGTTTAGAACGGAACCCATGTACTGGGCTGCCACCACTGATAATGTCGGCAGATGATGTGTAACCACAACGATATGCTTGGCGGTGCTCTCCTTTACTGCTTGTTTCAAGAAAGTCAGGCATTTCTCATGCTCCAGATTGAAATCATCAGGTGTGAAGCGTCTGCCATCATACATTATCTGGCGGAAGTCGTTCATGCCACGCTGAACATGGAACATATCCTGCTCTGGT
>JAGCRH010000059.1 GCA_017964785.1 Prevotella sp. | reverse complement strand
TCGAAGTATGTTAACCAGTCCTTCTCCCTCAGCATCAGTTACCGCATCGGAGAACTGAGTGCCAGCGTGAAGAAAGCCGAGCGTAGCATCAGCAACGATGATGTGAAAGGCGGCGGTAGTGGTGAAAGCAGCGGGAGTTCGGAATAATGGAACAGGAATACAATAAAAACAAAGAATTATGAACAAGCAAACCATCATCACCACACTGCTCGCCATCGTCGCAATGGCGGGTTGGGCACAGTCAACAAAGACTGCAACTATCACAGGTTATTCACCAGCACTGAAAGACAGCACATTGGTGTTTGCCGGCACTGGCACTTTGCTAAACGTTGTAGATACCGTCCAAGGTGGACATTTCGCCTTCACCTTACCTATTGAGGAACTCACAGAAGGTTCTCTCACTTTCTGTGGTGAAGGCTGCCCCAATTTTGTGATGACTATCTTCCTGCGTCCCGGCGTGACAGTTAAAGTGACGGGCACAGACAGTCTTACCCATTATGGAAAGTGGAGAGTCCTGTGCCCGAACAGAAAACTGAAAGCCGTATAACGGAGCATTGCCACGATGTAATAGCAGAATATTTGCGGATGGATCTGGATAATAAGTCTTGGGCAGAGAGAGACTCTATTGAAATAAAGTATGTAAAACAACAAATGGACATTCTGCCATCACTGCCTGTGGATGCTGCCACGATTCGTACGTTATGGGGTATATCCATGACAGCAAAAAACACCAAGGACTTCCCATACATGGAACAGTTAAAGCAACTTGAAAAGACTATTGTTGCCCATGCACCGAAAGGATTTGAAGAGAGATTGGCAGAGATACACAACTATGTCTATCCGCCACGTGTTTTACAGGTAGGTGAAGAAGCCGTCGATGCAGAACTCCTTGATATGCAAGGTCAGAAGCATCACCTCAGCGAAGTTTTGGGACAGCAAGGAAAATATGTGTTACTTGACTTCTGGGGTATTGGCTGTGGTCCATGCATGATGTCTGAGCCAGAAATGAGTGAGGTTTATGAGCGAATGAAGGATAAACTGGAAATCGTTGGCATCAATCAGAATAAACTCTCAGAGTGGCAGAACCATGAATTCAGTAAGCGTATTGTTTGGAAGAATTGGAACAACGCCACGAAGGATATCAGTTGTATATACTGTGATATGGGCGCCATACCATATTATGTATTGATTTCGCCCGATAAGCGCATCGTCTGGAAGGCTGTAGGCTATGGCCCAGGATGGTTCTTTGGAATAACTGAAGCCCTCAATGGTCCTAAGCAGGACAACAGTTCCAATCTCCAGTTCGCCATCCGAAAAGTAGAAACCAAAACTAACTGTACCACTATCAGTTTCCGCTATTATGGTCACAAGAACTTATGGTTTCGCATCGCCAAAGAATCCTATCTTGAGGCAAATGGTAAGAAATACCAAATGACAGCAGCCGACGGCATAACGCCCGATGTAGACGAATATCCTCATGTGAAAGCCTCTGAAGCCACAGAAGGCTATTTAAGTAACTTCTGCTACACAGACTTTACGCTTACTTTCGAGCCATTTGATATCATCCCTACCACCTTCGACTTCAAGGAGGGCAATGTCGAAGGTGCATTCGTCATCCGCAATATTTCGCTCAAATAAACGTATATGAACAAGCAAATCATCATCACTGCACTGCTCGCCCTTGTCGCAATGGCGGGGCAGGGGCAAATCAACTACCGATTGGAAGGAACGATAGGCGATTCAACTGTCAATGCAAAGATGCTACTTGTCAATAAGTATAATCCCGGATGGCCCGACTCTGTGGAAGTAAAAGGAGGGAAAATTATTCCCAAAGAAGGCGTAATAAATAAAACCGAGATGTTCGTATTGGTGAATGACCCTGATGCTGACACCCCATTTATAAATAGTCAAATGTTTATACTGGGTAATGGAACTACAGTTCTGGATGATGATATTAAGAGAAAATGGACAAGAATGAAAAGCGGCCCTCTTGCTTCAGAATATCGTCGGGTGGAATTGGCAGCATGGACAATATACGACAAGTATGATAAGCATAGTATATCAAAGACGGAATACTGCTACCTCGCAGACAGTCTGATACATTGTGAATTGACGAATCATGGCGATGATGTTATTGGAATCTGGCTATTAGAGTTTTTCCTTCCTGGCCCAGATGCCAAAACGTCACTCTCATGGATTGAATTATTAGGTGAACACGTCAGAGAATGGGACATCGTAAAGCAATGGAAAGAAAGTATCTTGAACCCCATAGAAGAATTCAGTCCCTCCATAGGTGAATCTTTTGTGGACTTCGCCGTGGAGTATGACGGAACGACTACACGCCTAAGCGACTACGTGGGACGTGGTAAGTATGTGCTTGTTGACTTTTGGGCTTCATGGTGCGGTCCCTGCCGTGAGGAGATCCCAGACCTCATTGCAGCCTATGAGAAATTCAAGGATAAAGGACTCACCGTGCTTGGCATCGCAGTCAATGACAAGCCCGAAGCGACCCTGAAAGCCATAGCCGATTTGCATATACCTTATCCGCAAATCCTCAACTCGCAGGAGATTGCCACCAACGCCTACAACATCCGAGGTGTTCCTCACATCATCCTCTTCGCCCCCGACGGCACCATCATCGCTCGCGGGCTGAGCGGTGAGAACATTGATAAGAAACTCGCAAATATCCTTAATTACAAATAGAAATGAACAAGAAACTTATCATCACCGCACTGCTCGCCCTCGTCGCTTTGACGGGGCAGGCGCAAGTAAAATGCCACGTCGAAGGTACATTGGAGACCGACGCATGGGGCGACGAAATCATCATCTGTGAGGCAGGGACTGACCTGCGTGTTGTGGACGAGCCGCGCTTTCATGTGAAAGCCAAGGACGGACACTTTACCTATGACATCGAGACCGACTTTCCAAGGCTCTATGATGTGTTCTTCCTGAAACAATACGAAACGGGCAGATGGTTCGTAGGCAAGTTCCTTGCCGAGAATTGCAATGTGAACGTCACGATGTTT
>JAGCRH010000058.1 GCA_017964785.1 Prevotella sp. | reverse complement strand
CTATACTCCGAATGCGACCATTTGCCGTATTTCGCCTCAAATTCCTTGTCGCCAATTTCATCGCGTACATATTTGATGACACTGCTTACATCCTTGTATCGCTCGCATAGCATACTGTCTTGCTTGATACTCCAAGTGTCAAGATCATCGTTCAGTTTGCCCGTTTTGGCATCGGTCAGTTTCAGTTCGCTGATGAGTTCCGTGAGCCGCTGTTTCTGACAGGCCAGTCCGACGCTCTTGGCGGATATGCCAGGAATGTAGGTGAAGAGAATGATGGCAGCACCAAAGATGAGCGCCATAAGCTGATAGCGACGGGTACGCTCGCGGAAGAGCATCAGCACGAAAAGAGTCATCAGCACACCTGCCACCATCAGGTAGAAGCGGCTCTCAGTGAAACTGTAGAGGCGGATGCGGTAGATGGAACCGATCCAGTACATGATGAGCGGAGGAATGGCTATCAGCGTGAATCGTTTGTAGAACCAGTCGTAATATCGCTTACTGAGTATCGACTGAGCCACACGACCTATCAATGCTACAGTGATGAATCCCATCACCATCCAAGCCACACCACCCTTGGGTAAGTCCCACTCGAAGACTATCTTAATGAAATAGGTATAGAGGATGATAGTGTAGATGATGACGGCTGGGGATAGGATGAAATTGAGGATAAGCCGAAGTATCTTGAAAGGTTCTTTAACATCATCCTCGTTCTGACGGACAAGTGTGCAGCACACCTGCGAAGCCAGCACAAAAAAGATGAACTGAGCGATATGCTCGTAGAAATGCTTGGGTTCGTCAATGCCGAAGATATAAAAGAAGGAGGCCATGATGGCCAATACCGCCATATAGAGGATGCAGGAAATGAGCAGTCCGAAGAACATCTGGGTGGTCACATGCAGAGCATGAGCCGCAAACGAGCGATTGTCCAATCGTCTGTTACCTATAATGAGCAGAATCGCAGCCAAGACGTAGGTAAAGGCGAAACCGTAAGTCCAAAGGAAGGGCTTCAAGTCGAGCATCATCAATGGCAGGAAGAGGAAGAACGAGGCATAATAAGCCCAGCGGTTGACTCGATGGAGCCAGAAGGTCAGTGCCATCAGCGGCATGAAGAACCAGAGAATGTCACCATTGACTGCACTTTCATACTCTGCCGTCTTCTCATTCCATACGTGAGTCTCACTATCCCATACGGCAATGATAAAGAACACCACTCCCAGGGCCAGTTCAACAGGAAACCGTCGTGGACTCTGCAGCAGTTGCTGCAATAATAATTTCAGTTTTGTATTCATTTGTTATCCGTTTTGTTGGTCATTAAAAACTGAATATATATTTAAATTTACATGCAAAGGTACAAACTTATTTTTTAATGTCCAAATGTTTTAACCAAAAGTGACGAGTCAGGCTGACCATTTGCAAACCACCTCCGAAAAACCGTTCATTAACTCAAATCATCAATCGAGTTAATAAAATCGATGAATCGAGTTAACTCATGGGAAAAACGCCCTCCAAAATCACATGATTCCGCAAAGCCTTGACAACCGGCTACATCTTCACCATTTTCTTCAATCACTGGGTCTATTAATCATTCTTACCTCCACGATATACCCCCGCAAAACATATACACAATGGTTCCTGACCCCGTTGTGCATTATTGCTTCACGATGACATCGGTCTTCTTGACGAAGAGGTAGTCGTGGCCGGTGCGCAACTCATAGTACTCGCCATCGTCGAATGTATGCTCAAAGTAGGTATCGGCAATAATTGTGCCCTTATCGACGGAGCAGAACACATCGAGTCCGCCAGTGGCATTGTTTTCGCAATAGATGGCAATTATATCCTTGGCCACCAACTTAGGACCGGCACCAGCCATCCACGTCATCTGCCCCAGATACTTGGTATAGACCCAGCCCTCGATTTCGTCGACGGCTACCTTGCTCCACGTTTTTCCCTTCTCGATGAGGATGCCGCGTCCCAGTCCGTGGTCCTGCATCCACAGTTTGCCAAGAATCTTGCCCTGCATCGAGGGCTCTGAACGGACATTCAGGTAGCCATCGTCGCTGACGGCATAGCACACGGTGAATATCTTATCGTTGTAGGCAACGGCCTTGGCACCCTGTACCTGGTACTTGTAGAGGTTGTCATTGTAGTCTACCGCATAGAGATACTCACGTCCGTTGGGCTCGGTTTGCAGTTCCAGATACTGCACCTTATAGGTAAACGGCAGTTTACTGAGCACCTTGCCAGTCAACTTATCGAGCATGAAAAGGAACTTCTTCTCACTGGTGAAGCCGTAAGAACAGAACACAAACTGCGAGTCGAGGATGAAGATGTCGTTGCTGGTGAGCCAATCGGTAGACCACACCATCTGACGACGCTCAGGATTGTAGCAGTGGAGTTTCGACCCCTTGCCATCGACGCCGCTGGCATAACTGGGACAGGCCATATTGAAGAGCAGATTGTGGGTATCAGGATCCCAGCGCACATCCTGCACCTCACAGTAATCATTCTGCGCCACCTCGCCCAGATTGACGGTATAGAGGGGGTGCTCGTCCTTGTCGTAGATGACCACGATGAACTTATAGTTATCGTCACTCATAGGCAGACGATACAGGGCAAGCCATCCGATGTCGATACGTTCGGAGATGAACTGCTCCAAGCCCTTAGCCTCAGGAACACGGGGCAGGTATTCGTTCTGGTTTTCCTTGCGCAGACGGTAGATGGTGCCGTTGGGTTTGTTTTTCAACGAGATCATCGTTTTCTGCCAGTTGGCACCATAATTCTTCACAGATACCAGACGCTGGGCGCTGGCGATACCAAGCATCATTACAAAAGCCACAAGGCTGAGAATCATTCTTTTCATAATGGTTATGTTTATTTTATACAATAGAGACTAAGTACAACTGTTGCACAGATTGGCAGCGAGGAATTTGCGGCAGATCTCAACGGGGAGGCCACGACGACGGGCATAGTCGTGGAGTTGGTCTTCACCAATCTTCCCGATAGAGAAATAGCGGGCCTTGGGATGGGCCATCATCAGACCAGACACACTGGCGTGGGGCTTCATGGCACCACTCTCCGTAAGGCGGATGCCAATCTGTTTCATTTCCAACAATTCATCGAGGACAAAGTTCAGGCTGGTATCTGGCAGTGAGGGATAGCCCACAGCAGGACGGATGCCCTGAAACTTCTCTATTTGCATCTCTGGGATAGAGAGATTTTCGTCCTTGGCATAGCCCCAATAGCGCTTCCGCACTTCCTCGTGCATCCGCTCGGCAGTGGCCTCAGCCAGACGGTCTGCCAGCAACTGCATCATCATTTTTTGATAGGGATCAGTATCGAAATCCTTTTCGAGTCCGTGAGAGACAGATGTGGCGAAAAGCCCTACCCTATCCTCGCCCTGCGGTGCAATGAAGTCGGTGAGGCAGAGACAGTCGGAACCTGGCTGTTGCTGGCGGAGACAGGGTATTCTTTTTGAGGAAAGGACGATAATGTCGTCACCATCAGCATTGGCTTGGAGAAGTTCGAAAAGGGCGAAAGTCTGATAGGTACCGTCGATCTGGCGCAGAGCCTCTTCTGCCTCCTGACGCAGTTGGGCTTTTTCTGACTCAGGCTTACCACTCATCCCCCAGGCATGATAGAAATACGCCCAGTTGATATAGGGGGCTATATCTGATATCTCGTAAGTGAGTTTCATCTGAATTCTATCGGTTGACCAATATAATCTTTGTCAACAGTACCATCAACATAGACACTGTGACCATTGCAAAGTGTGCGCTCTACCCGCCAATTGAACGTATGTCCCTCCATCGGGCTCCAGCCGCACTTACTCTGTATCACATCCTTCGTCACCTTCCATACTGCTTCAGGGCGAACCAATACGATGTCTGCCTGATAGCCCTCACGCAGGAAACCACGATTCCTCACCTCGAAAAGACGTGCAGGGTTATGACACATCAGTTCCACGAGACGCTCTAATGAAAGTACACCCTCATCCACCAGTTCGAGCATGGTGACGAGTGAGAATTGTATCATCGGCATCCCACTGGCAGCAAGGGCACAGCCGCCCTCCTTCTGAGAGAGCAGATGAGGCGCATGATCCGTACCAATCACAGCAATCCGACCATCATTCAAAGCCTGACGCAAGGCAGCACGATCCTGTGCTGTCTTAATCGCCGGATTGCACTTGATACGAGTGCCCAAGGTGGCGTAGTCGCTGTCGGAGAAATAGAGATGACTCACGGTGGCCTCAGCGGTAATCATTGAACATTGAACATTGCGCTCGGCTCTGCCGCTTTGCTCTGCAAAGAACATTGAACATTTGTCTATTAGTTCCAGTTCGCGGGCAGTGGTAAGATGGGCGATATGAAGACGGGCCTGATGCTTCTGAGCCAGTTCGACGGCCAGACGTGTACTCTCATAGCAAGCCTCCTCACTACGGATCTCCGGATGGTGCGTCACCTCAGGATCATCGCCATACTTACGCTTCGCTTCTGCCATATTACGGTTGATGATATCCGTATCCTCACAATGCGCCATAATCGGCAGACGGGCAGAAGAGAAGATACGCTCCAATGACTCACGACGATCCACGAGCATATTCCCCGTTGAGGAACCCATAAAGAGTTTGATACCGGGAATACGGTGTTGGTCGAGTTGGTCGAAGCAAGCCACATTGTCGTTGGTAGCCCCAAAGAAAAAACTGTAATTCACGTGGCTTTTCTGTGCTGCCAGCGCGAATTTCTCATCAAGCGCTTTGAGGGTGGTGGTCTGCGGCACGGTGTTGGGCATATCGAAGAAACTGGTCACGCCGCCTGCCGCAGCAGCACGGCTCTCACTGTCGATATCTGCCTTTTCCGTCAGTCCCGGCTCACGGAAATGTACATGATCGTCGATGATACCGGGGAGTACAAAACATCCCGAAGCATCGATGACCTCGTCAACAATGTCTTCGGGACTCGTTTCTCCTTCTACAATCTTACTTATCTTAGTATCTTCGACGACTATTGATCCGTCGAATATCTTGCCTTCATTGACAATCCTTCCCCCCTGAATGACAGCCCTCATTTCTGCGGTACATTGGTCAAGGGCACATGCAAGGAGTCAGGGATGGCCTCCGGTTGCGGCTGGGCAGCCTGTTGGGGCATCGTATCGTCCACCAGTCCGTTCTGTCGCACCTGTATCTCATTGGCAGTCTGGTAGTACTCCTTCACGTACGGGTCATCCTTGAAGTTCTTCGTGGCCTTGCTCATGATGTCTTCTATCTGCGGTGTCAGCACAGGATAGGGGTAGTTGCTCGTCATAATCATAAAGACACCAGGACCGAGCACATTGTCGAAGTTCTCCACGATGAAGTTCGTCACCAATGAGTCTTCGCGCTGGGCGATGGTGGCTGCCTCCACAGACAGTTGCCTGTCGATGGTCTCCTCATCAATACCGTCGAGCAGCATCTGACTCTGCTTATGGGAGAGTTCGTTCATCTCGTTGTTCAACTGTGTATGCAGCGTGATGAACTCATACAGTTTTTCGTTCAGGGGCGATCCGCTCACCTTCTGACTGGCAGCATCCAACTTGATCTCTATCTCGCCCTTCTCCACGACGATGGGCAGAATACTCTCGTCGTCCATGAAGAGGTTGGCCATACGAACCGTGTCGAGCAGTCCTGCAAAACGGAACTTGCCATGCACCACGTCGCAGGAATCAATATTCTTCAATTCATTGTCCTTAAAGGCTTTCAGGTATAGTTTACTGCCATCCAGCGACGAAATCGATGATGAGCCCTGAATGTTATAGGACTCAGCACACGAGGTCAGCGCCAAGACAGTTATCAATGCTAATAGAACTCTGCTCATACACATTTGTTTTCGTCTGCAAATGTACGATGTTCTCTTGAAGTACAAAAATAAATTTGCGCATTTTAAAACAAATGCGCAAACTTTTATAGTTTTTTTGAAGATGTATCCGCCTCTTTCTCCAATTCGTGGCCAATTCGGTGTGTGGCATACAGTTGCAGGATCGCAGCAATCAGCAGCACAACCACCCATTTGTTATACACATATTGTATATAGGTAATGTAACTGAGTCCGAAGACATTTCCCTGATTGGCAAGCATCAACAGGGCTGCGACCAGGAAAAGCACATCGCTCAGCAACAAAATTCTGCGCAGACGACGGATGACGAAGTTCTGGCCTTCATAGCGTTGCAGCATCTGCATCGACGCAAAGCAGATCGCCCCCACGGCAAAAACGTATGGTGCGAAACGCCACGCCAACAGACTGGCGCCTGCCCCAATCACCATCAGCAGACCACCAACAAGGTAGATGATGGTTTGTACCTTAGTCAGTTGTCTCATTGGTTACAATCGGTTGGGGGCCACGCTCATCGTCGCTCAGCACGTAGATGTCCTCATCGTCGGCTTTCATGAAATAACGCTCTCGGGCAATCTTCTCCATTGCCTTCGGGTCTTTGTTCAACTGACGGATCTTCGTCTGGTCACGCTCATAGGCGGCATTGTATTTATCAATCTCCTCTTCCAACTCGCTGATGCGACGCTGGTTCTTGAAGTGATTCCAGATACTGTTCTCGTCGAGAAATCCCACAACGAGCACACCCAGCAAGACGACCACCGTATATTTCAGGGCCTGCGAACGCCATACTTTCAGGGCGAGAATTTTGATATTATCCACTACTTTCATAAATTCGTTTGCAAAGTTACACAATTTCCGAAAAAAATGTGTAACTTTGCACCATAATTTTTCAAAAATAATATGGAATATATCGTTTCGGCACGAAAGTACCGCCCCATCACCTTCGACACGGTTGTCGGACAGGCGGCTCTCACCACCACATTGAAGAATGCCGTGAAGAGCGGAAAACTGGCTCACGCCTATCTCTTCTGCGGTCCTCGTGGTGTGGGAAAGACCACCTGTGCCCGTATCTTCGCCAAGGCCATCAACTGCCAGAACCCCACAGTAGACGGCGAGGCCTGCAACGAGTGTGAGAGTTGTCAGTCGTTCAACGAACAGCGTTCCTTGAATATCTTCGAACTCGACGCTGCCTCGAACAACAGCGTGGAGCACATCAAGACGCTCATGGAACAAACGCGCATCCCACCGCAACTCGGCAAGTATAAGGTATTCATCATCGACGAGGTGCACATGCTCTCCACCTCAGCCTTCAATGCCTTCCTCAAGACATTGGAGGAACCGCCTGCACATGTCATCTTCATCCTCGCCACAACGGAGAAGCACAAGATCCTGCCCACCATCCTGAGTCGTTGTCAGATCTACGACTTCGAGCGGATGACGGTTCGTAATACCGTTGACCATCTGAAACATGTGGCAGAGAAAGAAGGCATCGCCTACGAGGAAGAAGCCCTTGCCGTCATTGCCGAGAAGGCCGATGGCGGTATGCGAGATGCGCTCTCCATCTTCGACCAGGCAGCCTCTTTCTGTCAGGGTAACATCACCTACCAGAAAGTCATCGAAGACCTGAACGTGCTCGACTCGGAGAACTACTTCCAGATCATCGACCTCTCTATTAATAATAAGGTGAGCGATATCATGGTGTTGCTCAATTCAATCATCAACAAGGGATTCGACGGTGGACTGATGATTCAGGGTCTCGCCAAGCATGTGCGCAACGTGTTGATGGCGAAAGACCCACAGACACTCCCCCTGCTCGAAGTGAGCGACCAACAGCGCCAGCGCTATCAGGAACAGGCCAAGAAGGCCGATACCCGTTTCCTCTATCAGGCCCTGCGACTGATGAACCAGTGCGATATCAACTACCGCCAGTCTTCGAACAAACGGTTGCTGGTGGAACTGACACTGATTGAAATCGCACAGATCACACAGCCAGACGATGGTGTCAGCGCGGGGCGTCGCCCCAAGAGATTAAAATCCCTGTTTAAGACCCTGATACAGCAGTCTCAGCCCAAGACCGCGGCCCCACAGGTAGCCGTGGCTGAGCCTGCTGCATCAACCCCAGCCCCAAAAGAACTTGGCAATCCCAGTGATCTTAGAAATCCTAGGTCAGTGAGCGGTCCTAGTACTCCTAGCGCTCCAAGCAATACCGCCCCGAAACTCGGCAACATCGGCTTCTCATGGAGCAATCTCCGCAGCAAATCCTCGAAGATGAATATCATCCCAGGCAGCATCGACGGTAAAGACCAGCAGGCCGCAGAAAGCCACACCTTCACCCAGGAAGACCTCGAACTGCAATGGCTTGCGATGTGCAACCGTATGCCCCAGCAGTATAGCGGTATTGCTGCCCGCATGAAAAACATGAACCCCATCATCACGGAAATGCCACAAATTGAGGTGACTGTCGATAATGAACTCATCAAACAGGAGATGCAGAACATCTACAAAAGCATCTTGAAAACCCTCAAAATCTATCTCCACAACGATGAGATTGCACTGACCATCCTCGTGAGCGACAAACCTGCCAGTCAGAAGGTTCTCACCCGTCGTGAGCAGTTCGAGGAGATGAGTCAAAAAAATCCTGCCGTAGAAGCACTACGACAGGCATTTGATCTCGAACTGGCCTAAGCCAACTTTTCACTTCTCACTTATCACTTATCACTATTAAATAAGGTTCATTCCCAGCGCCTTGCACTCCTTGCGCATATCTTCGGGCCAGATGCTGGCCTGGATCTCACCGATATGTCCCTTGTGGAGCAGCACCATACACAGACGACTCTGTCCGATACCACCACCGATTGACAACGGCAACTGGTCGTTCAGCAGTTTCTGGTGGAAATACAATTTCTCGCGCTCTTCCTTACCCTCTATCTTCAACTGGCGCAGCAACGACTCCTTATCCACACGGATACCCATCGACGAGAGTTCGAACGAGCGTCCCAGAACAGGATACCAGATCAGAATGTCGCCATTCAGACCCATCTTGCCGTTCTCTGCCACCGTGCTCCAATCGTCATAGTCGGGGGCACGTCCGTCGTGCTTCTCGCCATTCGACAACTTGCCACCTATACCTATAATAAATACGGCTCCGTAGGCCTCGCAGATAGCATCCTCACGTTCCTTCGGTGTCTTGTTGGGATACATCTTCAACAGTTCCTCTGCATGGATGAAGTGAATCTTCTCCGGCAGGAAGGGCTTGATCTGCGGATAGGTCTCACAGGTCAGATACTCCGTACGACGGATGGCAGCATAGATACGCTCCACCACATTCTTCAAAAATCCGAGTGTTCGGTCCTCACGACGGATCACGGCCTCCCAGTCCCACTGGTCCACATACAGCGAGTGCAGGTTGTCCAGTTCCTCATCGGCACGGATGGCATTCATATCCGTATAGATGCCATAACCTGGTTCTATCTTATACTCCGCCAGCGAAAGACGCTTCCACTTGGCCAGCGAGTGCACCACCTCTGCCTGCGCATCGCCCAGATCCTTGATGGGGAACGATACGGCACGCTCCACACCGTTCAGGTCGTCGTTGATACCCAGGCCCTTCAACACGAACAAGGGCGCAGTGACACGACGCAGCCTCAACTCTGTCGAGAGGTTCTGCTGGAAGAATTCCTTAATCAGTTTGATGCCCTGTTCGGTCTGCTTCATATCGAGCAGCGCCTCATACTTCACGGGCTTGATGATTTGTCCCATAATTCAGTTTATGTTTAATTTGGCTGCAAAAATACATAATTATTACCAAATTGCAACCAAAATCACAAAAATATTTGCATAAATTTATCATTTCCTTGATTTCCGCTAACAAATTGCACCACCCAACCGCTCGTTAACAAATCATAATTCTTATAAACTATTCACTTTTCACTATTCACTTTTCACTTTTTTATCGTACCTTTGCACTCGCTTTTCGCACCCGTAGTTTAAAGGATAGAATAACGGATTCCGGTTCCGTTGGTCACGGTTCGATTCCGTGCGGGTGTACCACAGAAATAACAGGAGATTCCTCTGAAAGTTATGAAGAAGTATCTATTAATTGTTGTATCCCTCCTTGTCTTTACGATTGAGGCCGCCGCTCAAAACTCCACTAAAAGGGCGCTGGCAAAGGTTGACAGTGCCCTTTCGGCACGTTATTATCGTAAGGGCGCCATCGACACAGCCTACGTCGTACGTCCTGAAACGAAGTGGACAGTCAGAGCGCGACTGAATGTATCAGGGGCGAATATTGAGACCAAAAGAACAGAAAACGGCTCCCCTTTCAAGTCAGAGATGGAAGCCGACAAGAAGACGACGCTCAGTGTAGGTGTGACCTATCTCGGTGTCTCGCTCAATGTCGCACTCAACCCTGCCAAGTTGATGGGCAAGTACCATGATTACGAACTGAACCTAAACTGCTACGGCAGACGCTTCGGCTTCGACGTCGCCTATCAGGATGCCAAAAACTTCACGGGCTGGTACGACCAGAAGGGCATGGGGCGCATCACACTGCCAGACGGTGTGCTGTCGGTGAAGACCCTGAACGTAAATGCCTTCTACGTCTTCAACAATCGCCGTTTCTCCTACCCTGCAGCCTTCTCGCAGAGTTATATCCAGCGGCGCTCTGCCGGCAGTTTCCTCCTGGCCGCATCGGGTCAAGGACAAAATGCTAAAGTCGACGGGGAGCAAATGATAAAATTTAAAATGACGAATATCGGTCTCGGCGCCGGCTACGGCTATAGCTTCGTGCCTGGAAAGGGCTGGCTGTTGCATATCTCTGCACTACCCACGCTCATCGTATATAGTCACACATCGATGACTGTGGACGACAATCGCGTACCCATGCACTACCACTTCCCAGAGGCCATCATCACCGGTCGCGGTGCTGTGGTGCGACAGTGGAGCAACAAGTTCATCGGCCTGTCGTCGGTTTACCACTTCACCAACATCGGTGATGAGGATGATCTCGCCGTACACAACACCAAATGGCGCGTCCGCGCCTTCTTCGGTCTGCGACTGTAGATGAAGACGAAAACGATCACCTTATTCTGTCTGTTATGCTCCATGACTGCAATGGCGCAGAAGATGGTTTTCGTGGGGCCAGACCAAAAGAACCAGGAAGTGATCGACAGATACAACCGCTGCCATTACCGCGTTCCGCTGGGACAGCAACTTATGAGTCTCAGCAGAAAAGCGAAAGACTTTACTGCCATCTTCGGCGTCAAAACCAATTCGCTGATGTCGAACGACGACATCGAAATAAACTTCCTGAAAAAATGGGTCGATAGCCCCATCTATAACGACAAAGAGGACCGTGTGTACTTCGTGGAAATCAAAAACAAAACCTCCGACACCATTTACATCGACCGAAGCCGTTGTTTCAGAACGGACAGTGACGGCAGCAAATACTGCTACTACGACTCCACCAAATGTTCAGACACGCTTTCCACGCAAAGAATGATTGCCATTCCGCCACATACCAAGCGGAACCTGACGGATTATCGTTGGGTGAAAAGCAAAAGAGGCGATTATGCCGAAATCGTCGAATACCCAGAGGAGTTCCTGTGGAATCTGGATGCTGCCGGAATGTATGAAGGATATGTGTACTATGACGAAGTCAAAACCTTTTCAGAAGTCAATTCGCCCTTCTCCCGTTCGTTCCTCATTGCCTACTCCAAACAGGCAGATTTCGCCACATATTCCCTTGCCTCGATTCATTTCTATATACGCGAAATCATCGGATGGCATTATCCTGAGTCGATTAAAGAAACCACCAAGAACGTACGCCTGACTGGAGATTACAAATACAGCATCACCAGTTGGATGTCCTTGTATTAAGACGCACAACCTTATTTTAATAAGAATTCGAATTAATTGGGCGATTATTTGGCGGTCTCGACAAAAAAGTGTAACTTTGCACCCCAGTAATCAACACATTATAACTTTTATGTCAAGCAACAACACCGTCGTGGGATCCAAAATCAAGGCGATCCGCGAGTCAAAGAATCTCTCCATCGAGGAGATCGCAGAACGTAGTGGTCTGACAGCAGACCAGATTATTTCGATTGAGAATGACCAGAACCTGCCCTCATTAGGGCCGCTGATCAAGATAGCCCGTGCACTCGGTGTGCGACTGGGTACGTTTATGGACGACAACGACGCCCTGGGCCCTGTCATCACCCGTGCCAAAGACCGCGAGGCCGACAGCAGCATCAGTTTCTCGAATGGTGCCACCGATGCCCGCAAGCACATGGAGTACCACCCGTTGGCCCAGCAGAAGGCCGGTCGCCACATGGAACCGTTCGTGATTGACATCAACCCCGAGGACAATCCCAACTTCCAACTCTCTGCCCATGAGGGTGAGGAGTTCATCTACGTGATGCAGGGCGAGGTGGAGATTGTCTATGGCAAGGAGACCTACAACCTGAAAGAGGGTGACAGCATCTTCTACGACTCCATCGTGAAGCACCACGTGCATGGTGCCCCAGGCAAGAGTGCGAAAATCTTAGCAGTTGTCTATATCCCCTTCTAAGTATGAGCAACGTAAGATTAGATATGGCAGGCAGGCCATTGCCTGATAGGACATACCCTGCTGAGACGGGGAGCGAGGGCTATCACTTGTGGGAACGCACCTTGGGCCAGTGGCTCGAATACTGGGCTGAGACAACACCAGACAAAGAATACATCGTCTATTCAGATAGAGACTTAAGATTCACTTGGAGCAAGTTCAACGAGCGTGTGGACAATTTGGCCAAGGGTCTGATTGCCATCGGCGTAAAGCGCGGCTCGAACGTAGGTATCTGGGCCACCAACGTACCCGATTGGCTCACCTTCCTCTATGCGACGGCAAAGATTGGTGCCGTCTTAGTGACGGTGAACACGAACTACAAACAGAATGAGTTGGAATATCTCTGTAAGGACTCCGATATGGAAGTGCTCTGCATCACCGACGGTACCTGGGACTGTAACTATGTGGACATGACCTACACGATGCTGCCCGAGTTGAAGACTTGCGAGCGCGGACACCTGAACAGCGAACGGTTCCCCTACCTGAAAAACGTGGTGTTCATCGGTATGGAGAAATACCGTGGTATGTACAATACGGCCGAGTTACTGCTCTTAGGTCAGAACGTGGAAGATGAGGAACTCAACGAGATGAAGCGCAAGGTAACATGCTACGATGTCTGCAACATGCAGTACACCTCTGGTACCACTGGCTTCCCTAAGGGCGTGATGCTCACCCACTACGGCATTGCCAACGACGGCTACTTCACAGGCGAGAATATGGGCTTTACGCAAGACGACAAACTCTGCGTCTGTGTGCCCCTGTTCCACTGTTTCGGTGTGGTGCTGGCCACGATGAACTGCCTGACACACGGTTGTACGGAGGTGATGGTGGAGAAATTCGACCCCCTCGTGGTGCTCGCCTCCATCCATAAAGAGAGGTGTACGGCTGTCTATGGCGTACCCACAATGTTTATCGCCGAACTCAACCACCCGATGTTCTCGATGTTCGACCTGACCTGTCTTCGCACAGGTATCATGGCAGGCTCACTCTGTCCGGTAGAACTGATGAAGCAGGTATCGGAAAAGATGTATATGACCATCACCAGTGTGTACGGACTCACCGAGTCGTCGCCTGGTATGACCCAGACCTGTCTGAACGACACGTTTGAACAGCGCTGTACGACGGTAGGTCGCGACTTCCCATTTGTCGACGTGAAAGTGCTCGACCCAGAGACGGGCGAAGAATGTCCTGTTGGCGTCCAGGGCGAGATGTGCTGTAAGGGCTTCAACGTGATGAAAGGCTACTACAAGAACCCTGAAGCCACAGACGAGGTGATCGACAAGAACGGTTATCTGCACTCAGGCGACCTGGGTGTAAAGGACGAAGAAGGTTTCTATAAGATCACAGGCCGTATCAAGGACATGATCATCCGAGGCGGCGAGAATATCTATCCGCGAGAGATAGAAGAATTCCTCTATCACATGCCTGGCATCCGCGATGTACAGGTGGCTGCTGTGCCGTCGAAGAAATATGGTGAGGCCGTGGGTGCCTTCATCATCCTGGAAGAGGGTGTGAAGATGGAGCCCGAGGATGTGCAGGAGTTCTGTCGTGGAAAGATTGCCCGCTATAAGATTCCGAAGTACGTGTTCTTCATCGACCAGTTCCCACTGACGGGAAGTGGCAAGATCCAGAAGTTCAAGTTGAAGGAGATGAGTCTGGATCTATGCAAGAAATTCGGCTATGAAGTGATTTGAAGTAGTTTGAAGAAGTTAAAGAAGTTAGAAGAAGATAGAAGAAGTTAGAAGAAGATGGATATAACTGAGAGGTTTCTGAATTATACCAAGTTCGACACGCAATCGGCTGAGGACAGCGAGAGCGTGCCAAGTACCCCGAAACAGTTGGTCTTTGCCGAGTACCTGAAAAAAGAACTGGAAAGCGAAGGACTGGAAGATGTGGCACTCGACGAGAAGGGTTATCTCTATGCGACCCTCCCATCGAACATCAAGGAGAAGGTGCCTACCATCGGCTTCATCTCCCACTACGACACCAGTCCCGATTGCAGCGGAGCCGACATCAAGCCACAGATCATCCGCAACTACAACGGTGGCGAGATCCTGCTCTCGGAGGGTATCGTCAGCAGTCCGAAGAAATTCCCAGAACTGCTGCACCACAGAGGCGAAGACCTGATTGTGACAGATGGACACACCCTGTTGGGTGCCGACGACAAGGCCGGTATCGCAGAGATTGTGCAGGCCATGTGTTACCTACGCGACCATAAGGAGATCCGTCACGGAGATATCCGCATCGCCTTCAACCCTGACGAGGAGATCGGTATGGGTGCCCACCACTTCGATGTAGAGAAGTTCGGTTGCGAATGGGCCTACACGATGGACGGTGGCGATGTGGGCGAACTGGAATTCGAGAACTTCAATGCCGCCTCAGCCAAGATCACCATCAAAGGTATCAGCGTGCATCCGGGCTATGCCAAGGGCAAGATGGTGAACGCCAATGCCCTCGCTGCGGAGTTCGCCAAGATGCTGCCTGCCGAGGAGACACCTGAGACGACGGAAGGCTATCAGGGATTCTACCATCTGCTGGGTATCCAGTCGAACATCGAGGAGGCCAAGATGAGTTACATCATCCGCGACCACGACCGTGAGATTTTTGAGGACCGCAAGCGGTTTATCCAGCGCTGTGCCGACAGGATGAACGAGAAATACGGTGAAGGAACCGTCACCTGCGAGGTGAAGGACCAGTATTATAATATGAAGGAAAAGATCGACCCGCAGATGCACGTCATCGACGTGGTGCTGCACGCCATGCAGGCCTGTGAGGTGGCGCCCAAGGTGCGTCCCATCCGAGGCGGCACTGATGGTGCACAACTCTCGTTCAAAGGTCTCCCCTGCCCCAACATCTTCGCTGGCGGCGTGAACTTCCACGGGCCGTATGAGTTCGTGTCCATCCAGTCGATGGAGAAGGCCATGCAGGTCATCGTCAAGATATGCGAAATAGTCGCTGACTTTAACAACTAAATTCTTATGGGAGATATTCCAGCATTGGTCAAAGACCTGGCGTTGATACTCGTTGTAGCAGGTATCGTGACGCTGTTGTTCAAGAAACTCAAACAGCCGCTGGTATTAGGCTATGTGGTGGCAGGTTTTCTGGTCAGTCCACACATGCCCTATACGGCATCGGTCGTTGACTCAGAGAATATCCATCTGTGGTCCGACCTTGGTGTGATGTTCCTACTCTTCTCGCTGGGACTCGACTTCTCCTTTAAGAAAATCCTGAAGATGGGCGCCTCGCCCATCATCTCCACGTGTACCATCATCTTCTGCATGTCGATGCTGGGTATGCTCGTAGGCAGACTCTTCGGCTGGGGCCGGATGGACTGTATTTTCTTAGGTGGTATGCTCGCCATGTCGTCGACCACCATCATCTACAAGGCTTTCGACGACCTGGGACTCCGGCAACAGCAGTTTGCCGGACGCGTGATGAGCGTGCTGATATTGGAAGATATCCTCGCCATCGTCATGATGGTGCTGCTGAGTGCCATCGCCAGCGGTAAGGAATTAGGCGGTGGTGAGATGCTGGGCAGTGTCTGGAAGATTGTCTTCTTCCTCGTGCTTTGGCTCGTAGTGGGTATCTTTGCCGTGCCCCTGTTCCTGCGCCGTGTGAGATACCTTATTAATAATGAAGTGCTGCTCATTGTGTCGTTGGGACTCTGCTGTGCGATGGCGGTATTCTCTGCCGAGGTCGGTTTCTCCTCAGCCTTCGGTGCCTTCATCATGGGTAGTATCCTGGCAGAGACCATTGAGGCTGACAAGATCATTAAACTGGTAGAGCCGGTAAAGAACCTCTTCGGTGCTATCTTCTTCGTGTCGGTGGGTATGCTCGTCGACCCGATGATCCTCGTGGAATATGCCCTGCCGATCTTCGTACTCGTCATGACCATCCTTCTAGGACAGGCCATCTTCGGCACTTTCTCCTTCATGCTGGGTGGCGAGAGTCTGAAGTCAGCCATCCGCTGCGGATTCTCTATGGCTCAGATCGGTGAGTTCTCATTCATCATCGCCTCACTGGGTCTCTCACTCCACGTCATTGGCGATTTCCTCTACCCGGTGGTGGTGGCCGTATCCGTTATTACCACATTTCTCACACCTTACATGATACGGCTTGCCACACCGGCTTATAATCATCTGGAAACGCATCTACCCAACAAACTCATCCAGTCGATGAACCACCTGTCGATGAACCAGACGGGTATACAGGAGAATAGTCTGTGGAAACAGTTGCTGACGCAGATGGCAATGAACACCTTTGTCTACTCTATCCTTTCCACAGCCGTCATTGCACTGATGCTCACCTTCTTGCTGCCGTTCATGCAGAAACTGTTGCCTGGCGACGATCTGCTCATCTATGCCAATGGCATCACGGGACTGCTCACGATACTGTTCATCTCGCCCTTCCTCCGTGCGATGGTCATGAAGAAGAACAAAAGCGAGGAGTGGAAGGCTCTTTGGGCAAAGAGTAACCGCAACCGGCTACCACTGATGTTCACCATCCTCGTGCGTGTCATCATCGCCGTCAGTTTCATCTTCTATATCTGCCACTATCTGACCCACTTTGCCAACGCCCTGATTATCACCATTGGAGTCGTTGCCGTAGGACTGATTGTGCTGTCGCGCTGGATCAAGAAAAGGAGCATCTCACTGGAGCGTCTCTTCATGCTCAACCTGCGTAGTCGTGATATCGAGGCACAGGTGCTCGGCAAGAAGCGTCCGCTCTATGAAGGAAAACTGCTGGATCGTGATATCCACATCGCTGACTTTGAGATACCACACAACAGCGGTTGGATGGGCCAGACACTGAAGCAACTGAACTTAGGACAGAAATACGGTGTCCACGTCAGCAGCATCCTACGTGGCGGCTGGCGCCTGAACATCCCCGACGGCGAATACATCCTTTTCCCTGGCGACGTGTTACAGGTGATTGGTAGCGACCAGCAGTTCTCCACCTTCCGTGATGCTCTGGATAAGAGCCTGATCGGTGAGGATCCCGATTTGGAGAGCCGTGAGATGAAACTGCGCCAGATGATCATTGGCAGCGACAGTCCGTTTATCGGCAAGACACTGATCGAAAGCAAGATTCGCGACCTTTACAGTTGTATGGTCGTCGGCTTAGAGGAAGGTAAGGAAAGTCTGTCGCCTTTCAAGCCCAACCGTAAGTTCGAGGAGGGTGACATCATCTGGGTCGTCGGCGAGGAAGAATCCCTCGACGAACTCATGAATGTTTGAAAAAGTATTTCTTATAGATTAATACCACTGCACGGCGTTGCTGTAACTGCTGCGTTTGTCGTATTTGAGGGCATCGGTCAGGGTGGCAGCATTACAACGGAAGGAGAAGTTATAACTGGTATAGGGCGCCAGGACTACGGAGCACGACATATTGAAACAGTGCAGGTCGCGCGAGAGCGAGGCTGTGGTCATGGAAATCTTGTGGTTGTCAAAGTCGTAACCGCTGGAGAAGGATATGTTCCAACCGTCGCTCAGGCGGATATTTCCACTGAGATTCAGATTCTGGGTGAACACATAGGGGTAGCGCATCTTCTCATAGTTAAAGTTCGAGTTACCCTCGCGCATCGAGATACCATAGCCGATGCTAATGGACCAAGGCATTTTGAAAGCCATATAGCCATCCTCGTCGGTGTCGGCCTTCGACTTGTCCTGCTTGGCACCGTGCTTGGCCTTCTCCATATCCTTGTCTATATTGGTCTCCACCTCGTTCTCCCACTCGTCATCGTCCTCGTCATCATCCTTTTTGTTTTTGTCCTTGTCAACTTTCTCGCCACGAAGTCGCTTGAAAAGGTCCATAATCTTTTGGTTGTCGAGGGTATAGGAGAGGTTCTGTGACATACCCTGGAAACGACCTATCTTGCCCTGTCCCCAGTAGGTGGTGTGCTCACTAATTCTCGGGGTGGCCCCCACGCTGTCGGCTTCGTAGACGTATGAGGCAAAGACGGCGTTGAGGTTGAAGGTGTAGCGTTTCGAGAGTTTCAGGCGCAGACGGGTATTGAGATCGCTCCACGGACGGATCTTCGCTGCCATATTGTAACTCATCGAGAAACCGAGTTCGTCGATGAGGAAGTATTTCTTCAACGAGTCGTCCTTGTTTCTCATCTTCATTTCGAGATTGTTACCGATATCGACATGGATGCTACCGGCCATACCCTTTGCAGGCGCCGACACACCACCGACATTATAGGGCGAATACTCCACCAACGACACTTTACCGTCGGCATCAGTCTTCTGGTAGGTCTCATAGTAGCCATAACGTGAGGCACCGAAGTCAGGGTGATAGGAGAAACTGACCTTCGGCGTGATGACGTGACGGATCACTATTTCCCTATCGCCGAAGATCTTACTACTAGGTTGCCAGTAACCATAGAGTTTCGTGGAGAGCGACAAACTCAAATCCCAGTTGTAGACATTATAGAATCCGCTGATGGTATCAGTGATTTCCTTCTGGTTTTCCACATCCCAATGCTTCGACTGTTTGATGAACGATGTCTGGTCAGAGAAGTTGAACGAGGGGTTGATGCTCAGATAGCCAAACGCCATGAAACTGGCTTGGATGGGGATGGAGTGCCTCATGTTGTTCTGCCAGTCCTTCGTGAAACTGGAATGCAGCAGTTGACTCTCCTTGGTCCTGATGCGGTTGTTGAACGTGCCAGTATAACTCATGTTGATCTTCTCGTACCAACGCTCCTCACCTGCGGCCTTCTTACGCTTAAAGGGAT
This sequence comes from Prevotella sp., assembly GCA_017964785.1. GTDB lineage: Bacteria > Bacteroidota > Bacteroidia > Bacteroidales > Bacteroidaceae > Prevotella. The sequence continues at coordinate 56,263 of JAGCRH010000058.1, read as the reverse complement.
AGAAGCGGGCCAACGAGACACTCAGGTTGGGCAACGTCATCTCGATGATGGAGTCGCGCATATTCTGAGCCACATCGACCTGTGAACTCAGCGTCAGTCCGATGCTGGAGAAGGTGGTGCGCCAGTTGACCGAAGAGGTACGCGTGGTCTGCGTCAGGGCCTGTGGGTTGTACATCGACGAAAGGTTGTTCCTCTCAAAACTCTCCGAGGCATAGTTCACGCTGGCCGTCAGGTTGTTGTAAGGATTGGCCTTCGCATCTTGGCTGTGTCGCCACTGAATCTTGAAACTGGATCTCTTCTCATAGTCAGGCATATTCTTCTCGCCAGTGACGGTGCTCTGGAAATTGACATAGAACGAACCACTGTACTTATAGCGCTTCCTGTAGTTCGACGCAGCAGAGAGTCCCCACGAGCCCTTGGTATAAATCTCGCCCAGGAGTTTCAAGTCCATCTTGTCACTCAGGGCTAAATAATAGCCACCATCGCGGAGATAGAAACCACGCGAGGTCTCGTCACCATAGGTAGGCATGATGAAACCACTGGAGTAACTCTTGGTGAATGGGAAGAAACCATAGGGGATGGCTAAGGGCAACGGTACGTCGGCCACCACTAAATAGGCGGGACCGAACACCACATCCTTGCCCGGGCGCACCTTGGCCCGCGACATGGCGATATAGAAGTCGGGATGGGGGTCGTCACAGGTGGTATAGCGTCCGTGTTCGAGGTACATCTCTCCATTGGCTCCACGTTTGGAGTGTTCACTGGTCAGATAGCCGTCTTCCTGCTGGGTATAGACATCCGTAATAAAACCTTTCTTCGTCTTGAAGTTGAACATCATCTCCGTCTGTTCATACTGGTCACTACCCATCTTGAAAACCGGGGTACCGGTGAGTTGCTGGGTAGTGGAGTCCATCTTACCTGTAGCATAGACCACATTGCTGTCGAGATTCATGTGGATATTCTCACTGGCCAAGTCCATATTGGTGTATTTCACCTTCGAATTACCATAGAGGTGAGCGGTGGCATTGGCGGCATCATAGGTCAGCGAGTCATCGGCAGAATATTCTACGGGCGCATCGATACCATTCTTGCGCCTTTTATTGATGCTGTCACGTGCCAACGAGTCGTCAATGGCCTTATTGTGCTTGTAGATAGCCAGTTCGATGGAATCCATCGTCGTGGTGTCACGTTTGATCTTGATGGCCGCCTCGGCTCCGGCAGGGATGATGGTATCCTGAGGAGCCTCATCCTCAACAGCCTGTTCCGCCACTGCACTGCTATCAACGTTATCCGTACTACTGGGCAAATTCGCCATACCGATACTATCGAGCAGGGCTGGAAGCGTCATAGAATCGGGGACTATCGAAGGGACTTTAACCTGGGGCAACGATACCACCCTACCCGACTGCACCACCTCCGGCGTTTTCCCTGGAGGCAGCGTAGATGTTGTGCACGCCATCAGCAAGATGAAGGCGCAGAGTATCGACAACGTGACCGATTTCTGTTTCACGGATGCAAAGGTACGAATTTTTAGTGAATAGTGAAAAGTGAATAGTGAAAAGTTGCTGAACCTTGTGTTTTTTTCACTATTCATTGTTCACTATTAACTATTCACTCAAAGAGTTTCGTCCATCCGAGGAAGCGGTTGACACCTTCCTGACCGAACTTTTCCAGACTCTGGGCAGCCTCGACCACCGTACGCTCACGCTCTGGATGCGTCTTCGAATAGAACTTGTCGGCATAACAGACCACCTGTTCCTCCAAGGCCTCCGGCTCGAAACGGACGTCCAAGGGCAATGGAAGTTGTTGACGCTCAATCTGTTCACGACTCAGACCGGTGCCCGTATGCCTTTCACAGACCAGTGCATGGCGCGCCCAGCCTTCCTCGCGCAGAATCTGTCCACCGATAAAACCATGACAGATATAAGGTTCCGTGCCGAAGCACTGGATACTGGGGGCATCACAGCGGAAGATGCCGATGTCGTGCAGCATGGCGGCCTCCTCTAAGAACTCTGCGTCGAGCCGCAGTTCGGGATGGGCCTTGGCAACCTTCAAACAACGGTCGGCCACCTGACGGCTGTGTATTAGCAATATCCGTCGGAGTTCGTTCTCCGACGGATAATACTTATCTATAATCTTCTGGTAATCCATTACGCCTCGCGCTCAATCCATGCAATGGTGTCACCCTGACGGATTTTCTGTCCGGGCTTCACACTGATATCCACCAATTTACCTCCGAGGGCAGCAGGTATCTCGACGATCTCGCCCCACTTGGTTTGTAAGTAGCAGAAGATATCACCTTCCTTGTATTTCTGACCGATGAACGGTTCGATGCAGGCAGCGGGAACGCCCTCGCCACCGAAACTCCATACGAGTTGTCCGTCTAACGGACTCTTCACGGCATCAGCCTTGGCGTGCTTCAAGGCATCGATTTCTTCCTGCGGAATCTTCTTTCCGCCACCAAGTTTGGCATCCTTCGCCTTTTGGAGGTCAGCAAGGAACTGTTTCTTGGCCTGTCCGCTCATGAAGGCACGATACTGCTCGGGGTGCATACCCAGTTCGAAGAGTTCTTCGTCGTCCTGACCGTACTCCCAGCCGTTCTCGTCCATCTCTTTGCGGAAGCCGTCGAGGGCATTTTCCAACAGCGTGTGAGGATCGACATCGGTAAATTGGCGGTTCTGCTTCTGAGCAAGTTCCACAAGCACCGGGTCGATAGTACCAGGAATCTTTCCAGACTTGCCGAGGATCATGCCCCACATGGCATCGTCCATCATCACGAAACGACCCTTGCCCTGTTCGATGGTGAGCAGGTTCATCAGGGCGATATTCTTCACATACTGCGAGAACGGTGTCACCAATGGGGGATAGCCCACACGCGGCCAGACATACTCCACCTCGTTGAAGAGTTTTACCAGCATATCATCCATCGTCAACTCTGCCTCACCCTTCTGGACGCGCAATTTGTTGATCATCGTCTGGATACCGCCCAGATCGGCCATCATCGAACCCATCATACCGCCAGGCAGACCGCAGCCCAAGAGCAGCGAGGACATGTGCTTGTTGGCAGGATTGATAAAGTAGCCTAGCCAGTCGTCAATAAACTCCTGAGTGAGTGTACGTGCCTGCATATAGGCGTTCATATTCAGTTCCGCCACCTCGAAGCCTTCGTTCTTCAGCATACTCTGAACCGAAATGATATCCGGATGAACCTTTCCCCAAGAGAGCGGCTCGATAGCCGTATCAATAATGTCGGCACCATTGTTACAGACTTCCAAGATGCTGGCCATAGAGAGACCCGGGCCGCTGTGACCATGATACTGGATGATGATATCGGGATGCTTGGTCTTGATAGCCTTCGTCAGCGCACCCAGCATGGCAGGCTGTCCGATACCGGCCATATCCTTCAGACAAATCTCCTCAGCACCGGCAGCAATCACCTCATCAGCGATGGCAACATAGTAGTCAACGGTATGTACGGGCGAGGTGGTGATGCAGAGCGTAGCCTGAGGCGTCATGCCACCTTCTTTGGCCCACTTGATGCTGGGGATAATGTTACGCGTATCATTCAGACCACAGAAGATACGGGTGATGTCGACACCCTGGGCATGCTTCACCTTATACATCAGTGCGCGCACATCGTCTGGCACGGGATACATACGCAGGGCATTCAGACCACGATCCAACATGTGGGTCTTAATACCCACCTCGTTGAACGGCTTGCAAAAGGCTCTCACGGCAGCATTGGGGTTTTCGCCAGCCATCAGGTTCACCTGTTCAAAGGCGCCACCATTGGTTTCCACACGGGCAAAACACCCCATGTCAATAATCACAGGAGCAATACGCTCTAACTGATCCTTACGGGGCTGGAACTTACCCGAACTCTGCCACATGTCTCTGTACACGAGACTGAACTGAATCTTCTTTTTCATATCTAATTTTTCGTTAGTTTTCTATTTACAGTCCACAAAAATAGATAATTTTTTTCAAATAATCATCGTAAGTGGCAACTTTTTTTGATATTTTGACTATCTTTGCCCCCAAATCACCCTAAAAGCGTATGAAACAGACCTTGTTTTTGATGATTCTTGTGGTAATACTGGCGACAGCCTGTTCCTCAGGCACCACCCCGTCGGCACAGGAAATAACAGCATACAATGAAGAGCAGCCACTGCCTGGCGACTCTACCGTCTACGGACTCGCCTGCGAGGGCTGCACGGACTCCATCCTCGTGTTCCTTCCCTTCTCGGGCGGTGACCCTGACACCATCGATATTCTTAATGCCCGTATACAGCGCCGTGTATTCGGAAGACCTGAGATCGGTGACTTGGTAGCAGTTGTCCTAAGGGCCAACAACAAGTCGGAGGCGGATATTGTGATAAATATAGACCGCTTAAAGGGCGAATGGTGCTATATGGTCAAGCCCCGTCTACGCCCCCGTGCAGGCGCCTCTACCGACAGTATCGTACAGTTGCCTGCAGACTTCCCCGACTCCCTACGGGAGAAGTGGTTCCAGCCCCGCGAGTACGGCATTGACATCCGTCGCGACTATACAGCCCGTCCCATCGGTGTTCAGCGTAATAATGCAGACCGTCAGAACGGTCCCGTGGAATATCCCCAGTTAAAGCGCTACCGTGAGTGGCACATCTATAATGGTCACCTCCTGCTCAGTGAGGCACGACGCGACACCTTAGGCAACCAGCAGGTGACCCATACCGATACGGCCGACATCGTGTTCTTGCGTCGTGACACCCTCCTACTCCGCTTCAACGACCACGAACAGGGCTACTACCGAAAGAATTAAATGATTTGATGCTCCAACAGGCGTTTCTCGGCCAAGTCGGCATACTTGGTACCGGGACGACCATAGTTGGCATAGGGATAAATGGAGATTCCCCCACGAGGGGTGAACAGACCTATCACCTCGATGTATTTGGGATCCATCAGGCGCACCAGGTCTTTCATGATGGTGTTGACACAGTCCTCATGGAAATCACCGTGGTTACGGAAGGAGAAAAGATAGAGTTTCAGACTCTTCGACTCTACCATCCGCTCACCCGGAATATACAAAATCTTAATCTCCGCAAAGTCGGGCTGCCCCGTTATGGGACAGAGTGATGTAAACTCGGGACAGTTAAACTGCACCCAGTAATCATTGTCGGGATGCTTGTTGACAAATGTCTCCAACACCTCAGGAGCATAGTCCTGACGGTATTCCGTTTTCTTGCCAAGGGCCTGTAACTGGTCTTCTTCTCTATTCATAGTTTGTTGATTTTAAAGATATTATAAGTAATATCGCGGTCAAAGACATCCTCATTATCATGAGTCTTGGTGAACTTGACCACACGGATTGTGACGGGCAATGCCACAATCTCGTAGAGTGTCTTGATGGTGACCTGCGTGATGACGAGCGAAGGCATCTCCTCCCAGGGGATCACGCCACCCAAAGCGAGGGGGAAGAAGATGATGGAGTCGGTCAATTCGCCGAAGATGGTACTCAGCACGGCACGGGCGGAGAAGTTCTTGACAAAACCGTCCGAGGCAGAATGTCTGTGCTGCGTGGAGAGTTTCATACGACTCATCACGTAGGCATTCATAAACGAACCGCAGATAAAGGCCAGAAACGAGGCACCGGCGATACGCGGAGCCAGACCGAATATCTGGTGAAAACCCTCCTCACCGTGCCAGTAGGGTGCTCCTGGGATCCAGTCGGCGATAGCGCCGAAGATGACAAAGAGGAAGTTCATGGCAAACCCGATCCAGATGAGCAGACGGGTGCGCCCGTAGCCCCACACTTCGCATACCACGTCGTTGATGATATAACTGACCGGGAACACAATCAGTCCGGCAGTCATATTGGCAGGACCGAAGGATATCTGCTTAGTTTCAAGCACGTTGGCCGTAATCAGGCAGACACAGAACAGGATACTGTATAGCATGAACAGCACACTGATGCGCTGTTGGTTCTTGTTTTCTTGCATATTATAATAGGTAGAACAGCCAAGACATATAAGCCAGGAACCCCAGAATCATCAGGACACCCTCTCGGCGCGACACGAAATACTTGGTATAGGCGAATATCCAGAGGATACCGATGCTGACGAGCATCATCATCAGGTCGATGATGGTAATACCCATGATGCGCATAGGACAGATGACAGCGGTGACACCCAGTACCAGGAAGATGTTGAACACGTTGGAGCCGATGGCATTGCCGATGGCGAGCGAGGCCTTGCCCTTATAGGCAGCCACCACACTCGTAGCCAATTCAGGCAGCGACGTACCGCCTGCCACGATGGTCAGACCGATGACGCTCTGGCGTACCCCATAGCGGTGGGCAATATACGTAGCACCGTCAACGAAAAATTCACTGCCAAAGATCAGGCAAGCCAGTCCCACAATCATCCAAAGCAGGTTGACACCCAACATCCGGTAGTTGATGGGCTTTTTCACCTTTTCCTCACCCAGATACTCCCGATGAGGTTTCAACTCACCTGACTTACGCGCCAACGTGAAACTATAGATCAAAAAGGCGATGAAACCAACGAGTAGGACGATACCGTCGCTTCGACTGATCTCGTTGCCCCAGAGGTGAGCCGACTCCATATCGTCGAAACAGAGCACAAACAGCAACAGCGAGGCTCCCACAGCAAAGGGTATCTCCTTTTTCACCGTCGAGGGATTGACCACCAACGGCGCCACGACAGCCGAACAGCCCACAATGAGCATTGTATTGAAGATATTGGAACCAATGACGTTTCCCACAGCCAGGTCGGGCGTTCCCTTGAGGGCTGAGACGAGGCTGACGAACAGTTCCGGAGCGGATGTGCCTGCGGCCACAATGGTGAGACCGATGACGACCTCTGGGATATTCACGCTCCGCGCCACAGCAGAGGCGCCTTCTATCAGGCGGTCAGCCCCCCATAGCACGAGGGCGATACCCAAAATAATCAATAGTCCATTCAGAATCATAAATCCTCCAAATTTAAAAAGTCATCCAACGCCCTCCGGTCTTTCTTCGTCGGGCGACCCGTACCTCTGGCACGGTCGACGAACCCACTGATACGGTTCATCTCTAATAGTTCATACTGCTCTGGGGCGGTGACGTTCTCGTAGATCTCCGGCAGCAGTTTCGCCCCTACCCGCTGCTCGATAGTCTTCAGGATACGGAAGGAATAGGTGATGGGCGGCTTGCGCACATCGACGGTCTCACCCGCCTTGACAGTATGCGAAGGCTTCACGTTCACGCCCCCGATGGTGACGCGCCCGTTCTTGCAGGCATCAGCCGCAATGGAACGTGTCTTGAAGATACGCGCTGCCCAGAGCCACTTGTCAACCCTCGTTACTTCCTCCATCTTTCACTCCTTTCTCACCTCTTACCTCTAACCTCTTACCTCTCGAATTATACTGGTTCATCGTGACATCGATACCCGCCAGCACAAAACTGCGGATGATCTCCACACTCAGGTCGATGCTCGGCTGCAACTGCTGCAACTCCTCCTCACTATATTTCCCCAGCACCCAGTCCACCTGCATGCCTCGGGGGAAGTCATTGCCAATACCCATACGCAGACGGGCATAGTTCTGTCCGATGAGTTGCTGGATATGTCCCAATCCGTTATGCCCGCCATTGCTGCCGCCCGCCTTCAAGCGGAACTCGCCCAAGGGCAAAGCCACCTCGTCGCTCACCACCAGCAACCGACTCTGGTCGATGTTCTCGTGGTTCAGCCAGTAGCGTACGGCATTCCCACTGAGGTTCATATAGGTCGAGGGTTTCAGCAGAAACACCTTGCGACCTTTTAGCGTTGTCTCGGCGACAAAGCCATAGCGCTTGTCTGCAAAAGAAATATTGGACGCCTTCGCAAAAGCGTCCAATACCATAAATCCTGTATTGTGGCGGGTCAGTTCGTACTCGTCGCCGACATTGCCCAAACCTACAATCAAGAACTTGTCCATCAGCAGCCCTGATTAAGCCTGCTCCTCACCTTCTGCGGCAGCGGCAGCAGAACGGGAAGCACGAGTTGCCTTCACGGAGCATACAACCACCTCGGGAGAGGTAGCAATCTCAAGACCCTCGAAACTCAGGGCACCCACCTTGATGGCCTTACCCAGTTGGAGGTTGGTCACATCGATATTGAGCACCTCAGGGATCTGCTTGTAAGGAGCGGTGACATTGATCTTGCGGATGGAGAGGTTCAACTTACCACCGTCACGCACACCCTGTGCCAGACCATTCAGTTTCACGGGGATACCGATGGTGATGGGCTTCGACTCTGTCACCTCGTAGAAATCGGCGTGGAGCAGAGCGTCGGTGGTGGGATGGAACTGCAATTCCTTGATGACGGCCTTGTGAGCCTCACCCTCGATGTCAAGATTGATGACGTACACCTCAGGGGTATACACAGCCTTACGGAGTTCAGAGAACGATGCGCAGAATGCGAATGCCTCAGGCAGACCATTCTCACCCTTCTTCTCACCATAGATGTTACAGGGAACCATACCCTCCTTACGGAGTTGCTTTGAAGCCTTCTTTCCAACGGCGGCGCGCTTCTGGCCTTTTACACTAATTTCTTTCATAATTGTGTTACTCTAAAATTAAGTTGTTAATACGATGCTTAATTCACCATCACACGAGTTTTTTCGTTGTGCTTTCGGAAAAAGCGCTGCAAAGGTACGCAAAAATATTGAGAATTGAAAATTGAAAATTGAAAATTTTATTTTTTAACTATTTTTTCTATCTTTTTCTTGCATAATCGAGGAAAAATATCTAATTTTGCAATCGTAAATTTGAAAGTCAAACTAAAAAAACATCAAGTGAGATGATTAACAGAGAAATTATCCGTACAAAGATTGTTCAGTTAACCTATGCGTACTATCAAAACGGTAACAAGAACATCGACTCGGCAGAGAAGGAACTATTCTTCAGTCTGTCAAAGGCCTATGACCTTTACAATTACCTGCTGGCCCTCATCGTGGCAGTCACGAAGGAGGCCCGCCGTCGTAACGAAGTGCTCACCGCCCGCGCCCAGAGAGAAGGCACGGAAGCACCCTCGCAGAAGTTCACACTCAACCGGTTTGCCCTGCAACTGGAAGAGAACAAGGAACTCAACGAGTTTGTCGGCACCCTGAAACACACGTGGAGCGACGATCAGGAGTTTGTAGCCAAACTCTACGAACTCATCGAGGGCAGTGAGACCTATCAGGCCTATATGGTCAGCCTGGACGACAACTACGATGCCGACCGTGAGTTGTGGCGTAAGATCTACCGTACACTTATCCAGAACAACCCCGACCTGGATGCCGTCCTCGAAGAGGTCAGCCTCTACTGGAACGACGACAAGGAAATTGTCGACACCTTTGTGCTGAAAACCATCAAGCGCTTCGACGAGCAGAACGGCACAAAACAGGAACTATTACCTGAGTGGGACAGCGACGAGGAGAAGGACTTCGCCCGCAAGTTGTTCCGTTCAGCTATCCTCAATGCCGACGAGTACCAGCGCTACATGAGCGAGGCCTCGCGCAACTGGGATTTTTCACGGTTAGCCTATATGGATGTGGTCATCATGCAGATCGCCATTGCCGAGATGCTCACCTTCCCCAACATCCCCATCAGCGTCACCATCAATGAGTTCGTCGACCTGGCCAAACTCTACTCCACCCATAAGAGTGGTGGCTACATCAACGGTATGCTCGACGCCATCGCCCGTCACCTCATCGACACGGGCAAATTAGCAAAGTACATCGACCCGAAGCCCGAGAAGCCCGCCAAGGCTCCGAAGGCACCCAAGGTGATGAAGGCCGTCAAGGTGAAGCCCTCCGGCAGAAAGCGCATCATTAGAAAGAAAGATGAGTGAATATTGAAAAGTGAATAGTGAATAATATAATAAGGATATGACAAACATTGTATTAGTTGCCCAGGCTGCTGGGCAAGGAAGCGGAATGAGTATGATTATCATGATGGTGGCCATCTTCGCCATCATGTGGTTCTTCATGATCAAGCCGCAGCAGAAGAAACAGAAGGAAATCCAGAAGTTCCAGAACGAACTGACGGAAGGCACGGAAGTCGTCACTGGCGGCGGTATCCACGGTGTGGTCAAGAGCATCGACCTCGCCCGGAACACCGTCGACGTGAAGATTGCGCGCGACGTGGTCGTCACCGTCGAGAAGACCTCTGTCTATAAGGACATGGGCACGCCCATCCAAAAGTAAACAGTAGCCTGCCCGTATGCAGAAGTTTTGGAGAGTCCTCAAAGGGCTCCTGTTCAGCAAAGGCAACAAGGAGTTCCTGATCTTTTTATCCTTTCTCGCACTCTCCGGTGTGTTCTGGCTCTTTATGACCCTGAATGAGACCTACGAGCGGGAGTTCAGCATTCCCGTCACCATCACCAACGTACCCAAGAACGTGGTGCTCACCTCCGACGAGACCGACACCGTGCGCATGACCATCCGCGACAAGGGCATTACTCTTGTCACCTATATGTATGGTATCTATGGCGACGGCCTGAAAAACCTCAGGATCAACTTCTCCTCCTACGCCCGCAACAACGGCATGGGCATCGTCTCTGCCGCTGAGTTGCAGAAGATGGTGTACCAGCAACTTGCCAGTAGCTCCCAGATTGTTGCTGTCAAGCCCGAGAAGTTGGAGTACTACTTCAACTACGGTGCCAAGAAGCGTGTGCCTGTCAGGTGGAGTGGCCGCGTCATCCCCGACGAACTCTATTTCATCTCCCGTGTACAGTACTGGCCCGACAGCGTCGATGTGTATGCCTCCACGGAGAAACTCGACAGTATAAACACCATGTATACGGAGCAGTTGAACTACGCCAACTTCCGCGACACGCTCTTCGTCAATGTCCACTTAGCCAGAGGCAAGGGCGTGAAGACCGTACCCGACATGGTCAAGGTAGGCTTCTTCACCGATGTGCTCACCGATGAGGAGATTGAGGGCATACTCATCCAGGGCATCAACATGCCCCCGGGCAAGGTGCTCCGTACCTTCCCGTCTAGGGTCACCGTCCATTTCGTCGCAGGGGCCAGCGTCTACAAAAACCTGACCTACGAGGATTTCACTGTCGTAGCCGACTATAAGGAGATGAAGGCCAGTCCCTCGGAGAAGTGCCGCATCTACCTGAAGAATGCACCTCCGGGCATCTCCCGTGCCCGTCTGAGCGTCGACGCTGTGGACTATCTCATCGAAGAAGACCAGAGCGGCCTATGAAGATCGGCATCACAGGCGGCATCGGCAGCGGGAAGAGTTATGTCTGTAAGCGGTTGGAGGCCCGTGGCATACAGGTCTACGACTGTGACAGCGCAGCCAAGCGTCTCATCCGCACCTCTCCCGAACTCCAACAGCAGTTGAAGGCGCTGGTGGGTTCGCTCGAAAAGGCCGAGATGGCCAGGTTCCTGTTGGAGTCCGAGCAGAATGCCAAGGCCATCGATGCCATCGTCCATCCCGCCGTCTTCCGCGACTTCGAGCAGAGCGGCCTGCAATGGATGGAGAGCGCCATTCTCTATGAGTCGGGTGCCATCCGTCTGGTCGACAAGGCCATCGTGGTCACCGCCCCCGACGAGGTGCGCATCCGTCGCGTCATGGATCGCGACCATATCTCCCGTGAAAAGGTCCTCGAGTGGATGAGCCGTCAACTGCCGCAGGACGAGGTGCGCCGCCGTGCCCACTTCGAGATCGTCAACGACGGCACAGCAGATATCGATCAACAAATCAATAAAATATTAAATGCAATGAAAGAAACCATTTTAGCCATCGCCGGTAAGCCCGGCCTTTACAAACTCGTTTCACGAGGCAAGAACAGCCTCATCGTCGAGGCCCTCGACGCCACCCATCGCCGTCAGCCGGCCTTCGCCACCGACCGCATCACCTCCTTGGGCGATGTTGCCATGTTCACCGAGACAGACGACGTACCCCTGATGGATGTCCTCGACAATATCAAGACCCTCGAAGCCGGCAAGAAAGCCAGTATCGACGAGAAGAAAGCCTCGCCCAAAGAGTTGCAGGACTACTTCACCAAGGTGCTCCCCGAGTGGGATCGCGACCGTGTGCAGAACAGCCACATCAAGAAACTCATCACCTGGTACAATATCCTCGTCGAGGCAGGCATCACCGATTTCAAGTCCGATGTCGCCCCCACCGAAGGCGATAACATCGACGACCGCAAGTAAATAGAAACTTAGAAAAAAGAATCATCCCCAGCCGAGAGGACTGGGGATGATTTTTCGTATCTATCGGGAATGGTTTGGCTTAGAATCTGCCGCCGCCACCAAAGCCGCCACCGCCGCCGAAGCCGCCGCCTCCACCGAAGCCACCGCCGCCCATCGGCATACCGCCTCCGAAGCCACCGCCACCACGACGACCACCGCCGCCGCCCATCGGCATACCACCCATCGGCATACCTCCCATCATGCCACGGCGAGATGCACGTGTGCCGAAGAAGTTCAGACGATAACTGGCGCGGAACATGATGTAACTGTTGATGGCATTGTACTCGTTATCGGTGCGGGCCATTGCAGAGATAGTGGTTGAGAAGTTCGACTGCTGCTTCAGGATGTCGAAGAACTGCAGCGAGAGTGTCAGGGGCTTGCCCTTGAGGAGACTCTGAGAGATCTGCGCATTCCAGATGAGTTCGTTGGTGTTCATTGACTGATCGTCATAACCACGACGGCTGTTCATACTGATATCCGTTGTAATCTGGGTGCCCCAGGGCAGATAGATCGTGGAGTTCGCACCGTAGGAGTATGTCCAGGTGTCGAGGTTCGACTGCGGCTGCAGTTTGTTACGGGTTGTATTGTAGTTCACTGATCCGTTGAGTTCCAACTCAAACCAGTCGTTACGATAGCCGAATCCCAGACGTCCACCGATATTGTTCTGGTTGGTAGAATTTCTCTTGGTCTCCCTGGTCTGACGATCAGCAACAAAACCTACACGGTGGTTGAAGTTCTCGTTCACAGAGACATTATAGGTGAAGTAGCCTAACGAGTCGATGGCCGAATTCCACATGATATTACCACCAGCATTCCAGTTACCGTTGATATTCTCAGGACGTGATTCCTGTCCACCAATATCGGTAAATCTCACGATATTGGCAATGCTGTTCATGGTGGTCGAGAAGTTCAGGTTGGCGTTGATCATACGCTGGTGACTCATGATGTAGTTGTTGAAGCGCAGATTGAAACTCTGTGTGAACGAAGGCTTCAGGTCGGGGTTACCAGTGGTCTTGTTCAGAGGGTTAGTATCATCGTTGATCACGAGCAGTTGGTCGATAGACGGCTGGCTGGTGCTACCACGATACTGGAACTGGAGGCTACCTTGTGGTGTGGGGCGCCAGCGGAAGTTGGCTGTCGGGCTCCAGTTGGTGACTGTACGGTTGACCACCGTGTCAACGCCTAAGTAGCGCTGTGTGTATTCCGAGGTCTGCGGGATGATCTGGACACCCACATTGAAATCGTAGGTATCACGGATAAAGCGCAGCATGACCTCACCAGTGTGGATATAGTTCTTGTAGGCCGAGTAACGGCTCTGATCCTTGCTGTAATAGAAATCGTTGGCACTTGGATTGTAGCCTGCCTGAACCTGATCGAAATACTCGCTCCAGTTACGGTAGACAGGTATGATACCGTTGAAGTCGAAACTTCTGGTAGGATCGGCCAGCAGCGGGTTCGAATAGTCGAACGTCTGACGGTCGTTCTCGTTATAGCGATACTGGAAGGTATAACTGAACTGCAGGAAGGTAGCGTAGGCGATTGGCTCGCTATAAGTAGCACGTGCGCTGTAATCCCACGACTTGGTAGGCGTCAGGTTGTAACGGTTGGCCTGATACTTGTCGAGTCCGCTGACACCATTGTAGGTTGTGGTTCTTCCCTGGAAGAGATGCGTCTGGTTGCTCGACAACTGCTTATTCTCGTTGTTACTGTAATTACCAGTCAACTGTAAAGTGATGTTACGTCCTGTGCCACTGAGCAAACGGTTAATCTGCAGGGTACCGCCGAGTCGTTTGTTCTCACCATAGCCCAGCGACTTGTTGTCGCTACTGTTGGTGATATAATTAGCCAGGTCGCCACCGTTCTTCACAATCTCAGCCATGACTGCTGCGTCGAGTTGGTAGTTGACATAGTCGTAGGGGTTGTCGTTGAACGTAGCGGAGGTGTTCCAACTACGGCTGTCGTTGCTGCCGAAACTCCAGTTCGGACGGAAGGCAATATTCCACAGCGTATCGGGTGTCCACTCCAGACGTCCTTGAATACTCCAGTTGGTAGAGCGGGAATAACTCTGATTGATGGAGTTAGAAATCTGTTTCATACTCTCGTCGCCCGTGAAGTTATCCGTGAAACGGCGTGACCAAGAGTCGCCATCGCGATGGTTCCAGTTCACACTAGCCTGGGCAATGATCAGTTTCGGCTTCTCATAGTTGAGGTTCACCATACCGGTCTTGGCTGCATTCAGGCCACCGCCGCCCATGCCCATACCGCCACCGAAACGACGGCCACCGCCGCCGCCCATACCCTGGTCGTTGGTATTGTTGGCATTGAACATACCCATCACACGGTAGTCATCGCGCATATACATACCGAACAGACGTCCGGAATAACGCTTCTCAGTACCATAGCCCAAGTCGGCATTCATCATCGTACCACGGTTCATACCTGCACGGATACCGAAGTCGAGCACTGTCTGCTCGTTACCATCGTCGATACCTGTGATACGAGCCAGGTCGCTCTTCTCATCATAGGCACGCACCTTTTCGATAATCGAGGTGGGCAGGTTCTTCAGGGCTGTCTTAGAATCGCCGAAATCCTTACCGTCGACCTTGATCTTCGACACCTGCTTACCATTGATAGTGATGTTACCATTCTCGTCGATGTCAGCACCAGGCATACGCTTCACCAGTTCCTCCACCACTGAGCCCTCAGGTACACGATAGGCATCAGCATTGAAAATCAGGGTGTCGCCCTTCGACTGCACCTTAGCCAGGTGAGCCGTCACGGTGGTACCCTTCAGCATGATAGCGTCAGGCTCCAACTGGATGGTGCCTGCTGCCACATTCTTACCCTCAATCTTAATGGTCTTGGTGTACGTCTTGAAGCCCACGAAGGTGATGCGCAGGGTGAAACTGCCGTCGCGTGGCACCTTGATGGAGAATGCACCGTCTGTGTTTGTTACTGCATTGGCTATGACCTTCTCTCCGCTTAATACAGAGGCCGTAGCCTGAATGACTGCTTCTTTGGAATCCGACTCAATCACAGTACCGCTAACTGTGCCTTGGGCGAATGCCGTCATGGTCGAAACCGACACTAAAAAAATAACAAGTAATCTTTTCATTGATAGTTTTTATTGAAATTTTGTGTTTTTGACGCATCCTGTGAAGAAAAGTTTAATGGATTTGAAAAAAAAAGGGTAAAATCGACAATTATTTACCAATTTGTACACGATTTCAGAATAATTAATATACCTTTGCACGGAATTTAAGACATCAACCGTAGCATGAGTTCACAAAAAGTGATTATTGCCGACAGTCTGGAACAGACGCTGACGCAGGCCGTCGGCGAGTGTGAGCACGACAGGATTTTCCTGTTGGCCGACGAGACGACCCAGAAAGCCTGTGTGCCGCTGATAGCAGACTTCGACTGTCTGAAAGGGGCGCATACCATCGTGATTGGGGCCACCGACACCCATAAGACCCTGGAGTCATTAGCGCACGTCTGGGAAGAGTTAGGCAAGGGAGGAGCCACCCGTCACACCTTATTAATTAATATAGGTGGCGGTATGGTGACAGACCTGGGGGGCTTTGCAGCCTCCACCTTCAAAAGGGGCATCAACTACATCAACATCCCCACCACGCTGCTCTCGATGGTCGACGCCTCCGTGGGCGGAAAGACGGGCATCAACTTCAGGGGACTGAAAAACGAGATCGGCGTCTTCAACAATGCCGCCAGCGTGATTCTCGACACGCGATTCCTGCGTACGCTGGATCAGGAGAATATCCTCTCCGGCTATGCCGAGATGCTGAAACACGGACTTATCTCCAACGAACAGATGTGGGCGGAACTGCTCAACTTTGAGGTAGAGGCACCCGACTTCGGGCTGTTACAAAGGATGGTAGAAGAGTCTGTGGCCGTGAAGCAGCGCATCGTGACGGAAGACCCTACGGAGCAAGGCATCCGCAAAGCCCTCAACCTGGGGCATACCGCAGGACACGCCTTCGAGTCGTTCGCCCTGCGCAAGCATCCGATATTACACGGCTATGCCGTTGCCTACGGCCTCATCTGCGAACTCTACCTGAGTGCCGTGAAGACAGGCTTCCCCTCCGACAAGATGCACCAGACGGTGAGTTTCATCAAGGCGCACTACGGGAAGATGACCATCACCTGCGACGACTACCCCACCCTGTTGGAACTGATGACGCACGACAAGAAGAATACGGCAGGTATCATCAACTTCACGCTATTGGGCGGTATCGGCGACATCCGCATCAACCAGACCGCCACACAAGAAGAGATATACGAGGCACTCGACTTCTACAGGGAGTGCTGACAACAGATAGCCAATCAACTTTATTTTGACCTGACATATTACTAACTAATGGGTGGGACGGCTCGGGAGAGTGGTCCCATCCTTCATTTTAGGCGCCTTTCGTGAAAAAAACACCGAAGATGAGCCGTTTTTCAGAGAATTGTTGTACTTTTGTAGCGTCAATCGCGCAAAGACAAATGAAAAGAGTGTTGAAGTGGATGGGGATAGCGGTTCTGACGCCCATTCTGCTGTTTCTGATACTCGCCGCACTGCTCTACTTTCCGCCAGTCCAGAACTGGACGGTGCAAAAGGTGGCTGCCATCGCCTCGGAGAAGACCGGCATGGACATCAGCGTGGGATACGTGAAACTGGAATGGCCGCTCAACTTAGGACTCGACAACTTCCGTGCCTTGCACCCGAACGACTCCCTACCCAACGTCACAGACACCATTGCCGACGCCAAGCACCTGACCGTCGACATACAACTATGGCCCCTGTGGAAGAAACGGGTGGTCATCAACCAACTGGCACTCCAAGGGGCGAAACTCAATACCAACGGTTTTATCAGCGACCTGAGGATCAAGGGCGACGTGGGGGAACTGTGGCTGCGCTCCAACGGCATCGACTTGGACAAGGAACTGGCAGAGGTGAATGGTGCCCGCCTGACTGATGCCCGTCTCGACATCGCCCTGAGCGATACGGCGGCTGTGGACACCACAGAGTCAACGCTCAAATGGATCATCAATGCCGACAGTCTCACTTTCCGTCAGACCGACCTCACCCTGCACTTGCCAGGCGACACGGTAGCCATGAGGACACAACTGGGACAGGCTGTAGCCAGAGGGGCCCGCATAGACCTCGGCACAGGCATCTACCAGATAGCCAGTCTCGACGGCACAGGCTGTAGTTTCGACTACGACCCCATCGGCCTGTCGGACATGACTTTGGGGATAGACCAACTCAGTTACGCCCCCACAGGCACCTCCCTCTCCATCAGGAAGGCAGCCCTGAAAGACAAGAGCACCGGACTGGAAATCACCGACCTGAAAGGATCCGTCAGGTTTGATGCCGACTTCACCAACGTACAGATACCAGCCCTCTATGTCAAAACCCCTGACTCGGATATCTTTACGGAGGTAGATATGGATCTGAACGCCTTTGGCGACGAGAACCCGGGGAAGATGAAGATACGTCTGAACGCCCAGATTGGCAAGCAGGACATGATCAAATTCATGGGCGACATGCCGCAGGACTTCATCCGCCAATACCCCAACCAACCCCTGAGTATCAAAGGTTCCGTCAATGGCAATATGCAGCAGATGGACTTCACGGGTCTGGACATCAACCTGCCAACAGCCTTCCACGCCACCGCCAGTGGGACGGCAGGGAATCTGACAGACCCCAAACGCCTCAAAGCCGACATCCGCCTGAATGCCAAGACGCAGGATCTGGGCTTTGCCACCAGTCTGTTGCCCTCGAAGGACTATCGTATCCCCAACGGCATCAGCCTCGACGGCACCATCAAGGCCGACGGCACCAGATACGCTGCTGATCTCACAGCCCAGGAAGGCGACGGCAGCGTGAAACTGAAAGGCAACGCCACCATCCCCTTAGATGCGAAAGGAAATATGACCACGCAGTTGATGACCTACGATGCAGACGTCAAGATACAGAACCTGAACCTGCACCACTTCATGCCCAAGGACTCGCTCTATCACCTCTCGACAGAGATCAAGGCCAAGGGCTACGGCACAGACTTCCTCTCTAACCGCAGTCACCTGACGGCCGACGCCACCGTGAGTCAGTTGCACTACGGCCACTGGAACCTGAGCGGACTGACCGCCACAGCCAATCTTCAAAACGGACGCGGACAGGCCACACTCACAGGACATAACGACCTGTTCGACGGCTCCATAGGCATTGACGCCCTGCTCAACACCAAACAATTGGATGGCACCATCAGTGCCGACCTTGCCAAAGCCGACCTCTACGAGATGCGACTGCTGGACAAGCCCCTGACCATTGGACTGTGCGGACACTTAGACATCAACTCCGACATGCAACAGAGTCACACCATCACGGGACTCTTAGGTGAACTCTACATCTCCGACGAGAAGAATATCTACCGTCCCGACGACCTCGGGCTGCACATCAAAACCAACAGCGACACGACCGTCTTCAGAGCCCAGAGTGGCGACCTCATCGTGAAACTCGACGCCAGCGGAGGCTATGAGAAGGTGCTCCAACAGATATCTGCCCTCAGTGACTCCGTCATGGGCCAGTTCGAGCAGAAGATCATCGACCAGCCAGCCATCACACGTCTGTTGCCCACCATGAAAGTGCATGTGGAGAGTCAGCGAGACAACCCGTTGGCCAACTTCCTGAAAGCCAACAATATCACCTTCAAGGAACTATTCTTAGACCTCAACACGTCGCCCGTCACGGGTATCAACGGACAGAGTTACCTCTACTCACTCGTCTACGACAGTACACGGATAGACACCTTCCGTCTGAACCTCACGCAGAAGGGTGAGCGCCTGACCTATCAAGGACAAGTACGCAACAACAAGAAGAACCCGCAGTTCGTGTTCAATGCCCTCTTCGACGGACACCTGCACGAGCATGGGGCACTGGTGGGACTGCGCTATTACGACGCAAAAGACAAGATGGGTATCCGTCTCGGAGCCACAGCGGAGATGGAGACAGACGGTATCCGTTTCAGGCTGATGCCCGAACGCCCCACCATCGGCTACAAGGAGTTTAACCTGAACAAGGACAACTATATCTTCCTGACCCGTCCGAAGGATAAGCAGGGCGGCTTAGGCAGGATACAGGCGAAGGTAGACCTCATCTCCGACGATAAGACCGGTCTGAAACTCTATACGGAAAACCAAGACTCAACCATGCTGCAGGATCTGACCGTCAGCATCAACCACCTCGACCTCGGTGAACTGACATCCGTACTGCCCTATATGCCACGTATCACAGGCTATCTGCAAGGCGACTACCACATCCTGCAAGATCAGGACGCACATATCTCCGTGGCCTCGGACATGGCCATAGAGAATATGACCTACGAAGGCTCGCCCATCGGCAACATCAGCACAGAGTTGGTCTATCTGATGAAAGAGGACGACACCCATGCCGTAGAAGCCCGTCTGATGCTCGACGACGAGGAGTTCGGTCTGCTGAGCGGAACCTATCAGGGCGACGGACATATCGATGCCCTCTTCACCATGACCCACTTCCCGTTGTCAATAGCCAACGGCTTCGTGCCAGACCAACTGATCGGTCTTGAAGGCTACGGCGAAGGAGAACTGACCATCAAGGGCACGACCACCCACCCCCAGGTGGATGGGGAAGTCTATGTGGAAGACGCCTTCCTCGTGAGTCAGCCCTATGGGGTCAGGATGCGCTTCGACAACGACCCGATACGTGTGGTGGGCTCCCACCTGCTGTTGGAGAACTTCGGACTCTATGCCTACAACGACGAGCCGCTGGTGATGATGGGCGACGTGGACTTCTCGAATACAGACCACATCACGACCAACCTCCAGATGCGTGCCCGTAACCTGCTGCTCATCAACTCGAAGCAGGAAGACAAGTCCATTGCCTTCGGTAAGGCCTACGTCAACTTCTTTGCCCGTCTGCAAGGGCCGATCGACCAGATGAAGATGAGAGGACGCTTCGACGTGTTAGGCTCTACCGACATGACCTATATGCTGCTCGACTCGCCCCTGTCGACGGATAACAGACTGGAAGAGTTGGTGAAGTTCACGGATTTCAGCGACACCACACAGGTGGTGGTGACACGCCCCACGCCCACAGGCTTCGAGGCCGACCTGACCATCAACATCTCACAGGGCGCCCATATCATCTGTAACCTGAACATCGACCAGACGAACTACATCGACCTGATGGGCGGAGGCGACCTGCGTATGCTCTATAATTCGCAAGGCATCGACCTGAGAGGACGCTACACCCTCTCCAACGGCGAGATGAAGTACTCGTTGCCACTCATTCCGCTGAAGACCTTCACCATCAAGGACGGCAGTTATGTGGAGTTTACGGGCGACCCCATGAACCCACGCCTGAACATCACGGCTACGGAGCGCACCAAGGCCACCGTTTCCACCGAGGCCGGAGCCACCCGTAGCGTCGCCTTCGACTGTGGCGTGATCATCACCAAGACGCTCAACGACATGGGACTGGAGTTTATCATCGACGCCCCAGAAGACCAGAGCATCGTTGGCGAGTTGGCCACGATGTCGAAGGAGGAACGGGGTAAGATTGCCGTCACCATGCTGACAACGGGCATGTATCTCGCCGACGGCAACACCAGCAATTTCTCGATGAACTCAGCCCTGAGTTCCTTCCTCCAGAGCGAAATCAACAATATTGCCGGCTCGGCCTTCAAGACCCTCGACCTCAGCGTGGGCATCGACAACAGCACGGATGCCTCAGGCACCATGCACACGGACTACTCGTTCAAGTTTGCCAAGCGCCTATGGAACAACCGCCTGAAGATTCAGATTGGCGGTAAGGTATCGTCTGGATCGGATGAGAATATGGGACAGCGCCAGTCATTCTTCGACAATGTCTCGATGGAGTACCGGCTGAACCAGGATGCCACCAAGAACCTGAAACTGTTCTACTACCAGAATGTCTACGACTGGTTGGAAGGCTACACTGGGTTATATGGCGGAGGTTTCATCTGGCGGCGCAAACTGGATAATTTCTGGGATATCTTCCGCTTCTGGAAGAAGGAGCAACAGCCCAACATCCCCATGCGCCAGCCCACGACGCTCACGCCCCGTGACAGTATACGAACCGACTCAATTGCAACGCCCCATGAAACGAAATAGCATCCTATATCTGTTGACGACCCTTATCTTCGTTTCCTGTTCGATGACGAAGAACATCCCGGAAGACGACCAACTCTTCACGGGCCTGAAGAAAATCGAGTATCTGGACGAGCGGAAAGACAGTTTTGAGACCCATCTCGAAAACACAAAGTTGGAGTTGGAGGCAGCCCTCGCCACAGTGCCCAACGGCTCGCTCTTCGGCAGCAGTTATATCAGCGTACCCTGGTCCTGGCACCTGTGGGTCTACAACCATTTCTCGAAGAAAGAGAGTAAGTTTGCCAAATGGATGACCAAATCCTTCGGCAAGCCCCCCGTGCTGATGAGTCAGGTGAACCCCACCCTGCGTGCCTCAGTGGCCAAGAGTGTGCTTCGCAACAACGGCTATTTCCGAGGGGATGTGGGCTTCGAGATCGTTCCCCAGAAGAATCCGAAGAAGAGTAAGATACGCTATTCCGTCAGGCTCGACTCCCTCTTCACCCTCGACTCGGTGGCCTATGTCAACTTCCCTGACACCATCCAACAACTCATCGACTCCACCAGTCAGGAGAGCCTCATCCAGACAGGCAGTGCGTTCAGCATAGGCGCCCTCGACGGGGAGCGCAGTCGCATCAGTCTGTTGCTGCGCAACAACGGCTACTACTATTACAACCCGAGTTATGCCTCCTACCTGGCCGACACCCTCGCCGTCGCCAACAAGTCGCAACTCCGTTTCCAACTGGCCGAGGGCGTTCCTGACGAAGCCCTCCACAAATGGTACATCGGCCATATCGACGTGCAGTTGCGCAAGTCAAATCGCGAACAACTGACCGACTCCCTCTCACGTCGCAACTCCACCATCCATTTCAATGGCAAGCGCCCGCCCATCCGTCCCAATGTGGTACTGCGCAACCTGCGACTGCGCTCCCGCCAGCCCTATTCCTACGAGAAATATATGGAGTCGGCCAGCAAGATCAATGCGACGGGTGTTTTCAGCACCACCGATTTCCAGTTTACACCCCGACCAGGCACGGACAGTCTTGACCTCCGTCTGAACTGCGTGTTCGACAAGCCCTACGACTTCTATATCGAGACCAACATGATCGGGCGCACCAGTGGTCGCTACGGGCCAGAGGTGAAACTCGGTTTTACGAGGCTCAACGCCTTCCGAGGCGGCGAGAAACTCGACATCAACCTGCACGGTTCCTACGAATGGCAGACCAGCGGTGGCTCCGACATGAGCAGTTACCAATATGGTGCCGATGCCTCGATTGAGTTCCCACGCATCGTTGCCCCCTTCTACAACAACGAGCCCAGACGGCGTGACACCAACGGCCGCCCCCGACGCAGACGGTTCTATGCGCCTCCCACGACCTACGCCAAGGTGTCGATGGACGTGATACGCCGTCCGCAATACTATAAGATGCACATTGTTGCCGGTGAGTGGACCTACCATTGGCAGCCCTCCGCCACCAGTCGCCACGAGTTCTCACCCTTGACGGTGAAATACCAATATATGAACAGCCATACAGAAGAGTTTGACTCCATCATGTTGATCAATCCTTATCTGTTTGCCACCATGGAGGATTATTTCATCCCCAAGATGCGCTACACCTATACCTACACCAGTCCGGCCAGCCTGCGCCACCCCATCCGCTGGGAGACCACCATCGAGGAGTCGGGTAATCTGGTGTCGCTGTGGGACGTGGCGGCCGGCCGTTCTTTCAACGAGAAGGACAAGACGCTCTTCAAGACCCCCTACTCCCAGTTCGTACGACTCGAAACAGACTTTACGAAGACGTGGAACCTGACCCCATCGAGTCAGTTGGTGGGGCATCTGAATGCAGGCATCATCTATACTTATGGTAACAGCACCGAACCCCCGTTCAGTGAGTGTTTCTATGCCGGTGGTGCCAACAGCGTGAGGGCCTTTGGCGTGCGACAGATAGGCCCCGGTGGCTTCGACGGCAGTCTGACCACCCGTCAGGGCGCCTACCTGATGCAAAACGGTGACATCAAGTTCGTGGCGAACCTCGAATACAGGACAAACCTCTTCGGCAACCTCAACGGTGCCATCTTCCTCGATGCAGGCAATGTATGGAATCGTAAAAATCCCGACCTTTCCTATAACAGCGATGAATATGAGACTGTCAAAACAGGGCTCGATGATCTCAGAAGACTCTATGCGGACAGTGAGTTCGAATTCAAGAACCTGTTGAAGCAGACGGCCCTCGGCACAGGTATCGGCCTGCGCTACGACCTCGGCTTCCTGGTCATCCGCCTGGACTGGGGTATTGCCCTCCACTGTCCTTACGACACGGGTAAGTCGGGCTATTTCAATGTCAATAGTTTCAAGGATGCCCAGACGCTCCACTTCGCCGTCGGCTACCCGTTCTAACGTTAAAAAACAACAAGGCGCAGCAAATTATCAATTATCAATTATCAATTATCAATTAAAAGAATTACCTTTGCAGGCAAATTGTAACAAAAATATTTATTCGCTTATGAAACCAACATTATTTCTTCTGGCAGCAGGTATGGGTAGCCGCTATGGTGGCTTGAAACAACTCGACGGCCTGGGCCCCAACGGTGAGACCATCATGGACTACAGTATCTACGACGCCATTCAGGCAGGATTTGGCAAGATCGTATGGGTCATCCGCAAGGACTTTGAAGAGCAGTTCCGCACCCAGATCCTCGCTAAATACGAGGGACATATCCCCTGTGAACTCTGTTTCCAGGGTCTTGATGCCCTGCCCGAAGGCTTCACCGTGCCGGAAGGTCGCCAGAAGCCCTGGGGTACCAACCACGCCGTCCTGATGGGTAAGGACGTCATCAAGGAGCCTTTCTGCGTCATCAACTGCGACGACTTTTATAATCGCGATGCCTTCATGGTCATTGGCAAATACCTCTCCGAACTCCCCGAAGGTGCCAAGAACCAGTATGCGATGGTGGGCTTCCGTGTGGGTAACACCCTCTCCGAGAACGGTACGGTAGCCCGTGGTGTCTGTTCCACCAACGAGAAGAACCATCTGACCACCGTCGTGGAGCGCACGGAGATTGTACGCTGTGCGGCCGACGGTTCCAATACCGGTGCCGCCAACGAGCCTATCCGCTATAAGGACGAGAATGGTCAGTGGGTGGTCGTCGACGACAACACCCCTGTCTCCATGAACATGTGGGGCTTCACGCCCGACTATTTCGAGTACAGCGAGGCCTACTTCAAGGAATTCCTCAGTGACCCGAAGAACATGGAGAACCTGAAGGCCGAGTTCTTTATCCCACTGATGGTCAACAAACTCATCACCGAAGGCACGGCCACCGTGGAAGTGCTCGACACCACCAGCAAGTGGTTTGGCGTCACTTACGCAGCCGACCGTGAGACCACCGTTGCCCGTATCCAGCAACTGGTCGATGAGGGTGTTTATCCCAACAAACTTTTTTAATGAATATCGATATCTTGACAGAGGATCAGTTGGCCCAATTAAGCCAACTGATCTCTGCCTCACAGAACATCATCATCACCTGTCATCAGAGTCCTGACGGCGATGCGATTGGTTCCTCTTTGGCTTGGGCCTCCTATTTAGGGACCCTGGGCAAGGAGGTGACCGTCATCGTGCCCGACCAGTATCCCGACTTCCTGCTGTGGTTGCCGAATACGGAGAAGATCGTCCGCTACGACAAGCATCGGGAGAAGTGCGACATGCTCCTGAAGATTGCCGACCTCGTCTTTTGCTTAGACTACAACACGCCCTCACGGGTCGACGAGATGCAGCAGGCCCTGCTCGGCACCCAGGCCAAACGGGTACTGATCGACCACCACCTCAATCCGGATGTGCCGACAGCACTGACCATCTCCCACCCCGAAGTGTGCAGCACCTGCGAGATCGTGTTCCGCATCGTCTGGCAGATGGGCGCCTTCGACACGCTGGACAAGCACTTTGCCGTCCCCGTCTATTGCGGCATGATGACTGATACGGGCGGCTTTACCTTCGCCTCCTCGCGCCCGGAGATTTTTTATATTATCTCCCTGTTGCTCACCAAGCACATCAACAAGGACAAGATCTATCGCAACGTCTATCATAACTACAGCGAGAACCGTCTGCGGCTGATGGGCTACGTCATGTACGAAAAACTCGTCTACCTCCCGGAGTTTAACGCCTCCTACTATGCACTGACGAAAGAGGAACTCCGTCGTTTCCACTTCATCAAGGGCGATGCCGAGGGATTAGTCAACATCCCCCAGCAGATCAAGGGGCTCCGTCTCTCCATCTCCCTGCGTGAAGACACGGAGAAGGAACGGCTTGTATGGGTCAGCCTGCGCTCTGTCGATGATTTCCCGTGTAACCAGATGGCCGAGCAGTTCTTCAATGGCGGAGGGCACCTGAATGCCTCCGGTGGCCGTCTGAACTGCACCATCGACGAGGTCGTCGAGACCGTCAAGCGTGCCATCATCGCCTTCGCCGACCTCCTGAAAGGTTAAAAAAAGACAAGGCGCGAAAAAATGTTCAATGTTCAATGTTCAATGTTCAATGTTTTTTCTTAACTTTGCAGCCGATATGAAGAAGTTTATATTACTCATAATAGCAGCCATCGTGGTTTTTGCCAGTTGTAATGACTACGAGACCTACGGCGACCAGAAGGAGAAAGAGCGCAATGCCATCAATAAGTTCATTGCGGATTCCAGCATAACGGTCATCTCTGAGGATGTGTTTACTCAGAATGGCTGTAAGACAGACCTGTCGCGTAATGAATTTGTCAAACTCGATAAGAGCGGTGTCTATATGCAGATTGTCCGTCAGGGTTGCGGCACCAAGTTGCAGAATGGCGAGACAGCCAACCTGATCTGCCGTTGCAAGGAGTATAACATCATGAAGGATACGCTTGCGGTGGAAACGGATATCTTCTATGCGGCCGCCTGTCCCGACATCATGCGCGTCAGTTGCACCAGTGGCACCTTCACCGCCTCCTTCACCAAAGCCATCGCCTACAACATGTATTATTGTTACGGCAGTGCGGCAGTCCCCGCCGGCTGGCTGGTACCCCTGACCTATGTCAATGTGGGAGTCCCCCAGTCTGACGACGAAGAGATCGCCAAGGTGCGTCTGATTGTCCCGCATAGTCAGGGGCATTCCATTGCCACCCAGAATGTGACGCCCTATTATTATGTGCTCACTTTACAACGAGAAGCATAACGATTTTTTAGCAAACATATAACCCTTATGACACTCATTAAATCCATTTCAGGCATCCGCGGAACCATCGGCGGACGCACGGGTGATACCCTCAATCCATTAGACATTGTGAAGTTTACCACCGCCTACGCCACGTTCATCAAGCGGAAGACAGGGCGCAGCGGAAAGATCGTCGTTGGCCGTGACGGACGCATCTCTGGCGAGATGGTTAAGAATGTGGTCTGCGGTACGCTGATGGGTATGGGCTTCGATGTCGTCAACATCGGCTACGCCACCACCCCCACCACCGAACTGGCCGTCCGCATGGCAGAGGCCGACGGTGGCATCATCATCACCGCCTCGCATAATCCCCGCCAGTGGAATGCCCTCAAACTGCTCAACAGCGAGGGAGAGTTCCTGACGGCAGCCGACGGTGCAGAGGTGCTCGACATCGCTGCCCGCGAGGACTTCGACTATGCCGAGGTAGACCATTTAGGACAGTATACGGAAGACGATACCTTCAACCAGCGTCACATCGACTCTGTGCTCCAACTCAAACTGGCCGATATTGAGGCTATCAAGAAGCGCAAGTTCCGTGTCTGCGTTGATACCATCAACTCCGTGGGCGGCATCATCCTCCCCGATCTGTTCAAGGCCATCGGTGTCGAATACGAGATCCTGAACGCCGACTGCACGGGCGACTTCGCCCATAACCCAGAGCCTTTGGAGAAGAACCTCCAAGACATCATGAACCGTATGAAGCAAGGCGGTTTTGACCTTGGCATCGTGGTGGATCCCGACGTAGACCGTCTCGCCTTCATCTGCGAAGACGGCACGATGTTCGGCGAGGAATATACCCTCGTGTCTGTCGCCGACTACGTGCTTGAAAAATGTTCAATGCTCCATGTTCAATGTTCAATGAACACCGTCTCTAACCTCAGTAGCACCCGCGCCCTGCGCGATGTCACAGAGAAGCATGGCGGCAAGTACACCGCTGCGGCTGTAGGCGAGGTCAATGTCACCACGAAGATGAAGGAAGTAGGTGCCGTGATTGGCGGTGAGGGCAATGGCGGTGTCATCTATCCTGAGAGCCACTATGGCCGTGATGCCCTCGTAGGCATTGTGCTCTTCCTGTCGAGCCTCGCCCAGAAAGGCTGTACGGTCAGTGCACTGCGCCAGACCTTCCCTGATTATCAGATTGCCAAGAACCGCATCGACCTCACCCCGGAGACGGATGTCGACGCCATCCTCGTGAAGGTCAAGGAGATGTTTGCCAAGGACAACTCTGCCGTCGTCAATGATATCGACGGCGTGAAGATCGACTTCCCCGACCGTTGGGTGCACCTCCGCAAGTCGAACACTGAGCCCATCATCCGTGTCTACAGCGAGGCCCAGACGATGGCGCAGGCCGACGAACTCGGCAAGAAACTGATGCAAGTGGTCTACGACATGCAATAACCCACCCTTATTGCAAAATAAGGACGGATTATTTCCAAATAAGGCAGGGTTATTAGAGCATAACCCTGCCTTATTATTTATATCGTTATTTCAGTGTATCGAAGATGGCGTTCTTTTCAAGCGTCCAGTCCTTGCGCTTGGTCAACTCGGCGTCCTTGCCCTTGAACATCTTGGCTGCCTGCTGGTCGCCCTTCAACTGCCAGTTGAGCCAGGCGAGGGCCACCACGGAGAACTCACCACCATGAGGCTGACGGTAGGTACCGCCGTGACCAACGGGGAAGTTGGCAGCGCAGGCGGGCACATGGTCGATACGATGGAAGTCGTCCATACCGTTGCCATAGGCGATGTCGGTATCACCACCAAGGAGGTACATGATAGAGGTGTGGATCTCCTTCAACTTCTCCTTCGGGGGCATGGGCATGCCACCCACAGCCGTACCGGCATTCTCGGTATTGAAAAGGCCGCTGTTGCAGATCATCAGGGTCTTGATACGGGGGTCGGCACAGTTGAAGAGCGTCTGCAGACCGCCACACGACATGCCTGCCACGCAGATGTTCTTCACATCAATCTTATTATAATAAGGTGACTTCGAGTTGGCATTCTGCGCGATGATCCAGTCCATCGACTCTATCTGCTGCTCTGTGGTCGACATCGGACCACGATAGGGCTGATCGTCCATGGGGATGAAACCCGTTGCGAGCACGATATAGCCATAGGAGGCAATCTCGTTGAGGAAGTTCACATGTTCCCAAGGGGAGTTGGTGCAGGCACCATTACCCCATACCAACACGGGCAAAGGATTATTCTTTCCGAACTTGGAGAGATCCTGGGGGACAAAGATGGTGTGAGCCGCCAGCGAGGGATCGTCTTGCATAATGGCCTTATAAGGGCCTGTTCCGCCGTCTTCGAGGATACGGGAAGCGGCATTTGCCAGTGTCAGCGATAGGAGGGCTGCAACCAGACAGAGCATTCGTTTTGCTTTCATAATCTTGATAGTTTTTATGAGTGAATTGATGATTATGCCGCAAAAGTAATAATAAACTCGGAAAAAACCAAATTTTTCCGAGTTTTTTCCGAGTTTACACCAGTTGACGGGCTCGGTCTAAGGCAATATTGATATGCGAACAGATATTGTCCTCGCCGAGCATCGCGTCGAAGCCCGCCTTGTGGAGCACGGCCTGTACCGTAGGATTGACACCCGAGAGCACCACCTGGATACCTTCCTGCTGTGACATCAGACAGAGGTTCGTCAGGTTGTGGATACCCGTGGAATCGACAAACGGTACCTTTCGCATACGGATGATGCGCACCTTCGGACGCTGGTGGCGCAAGGCACCCATGATCTCCTCGAACTTATTACCCGCTCCGAAGAAGTACGGCCCGTTGATCTCATAGACCTCCACACCCTCAGGAATGGTGAGGTGCTCCAAGTTACCCAACTGGAAGTCGCTGTCTTCCTCGGCAGGGTCGATCTCGTCGCTGATGACCTTGACATCGGTGGTCTCTGCCATCCGACGCATGAAGAGCAGACAGGCACAGATCAGTCCCACCTCGATGGCAATGGTGAGGTCGAAGATGACCGTCAGCAGGAAGGTCACCCAGAGCACGATGATATCGCTCTTGGGGTTCTTCATGATGGAGGTGAAGGAACGCCAGCCACTCATGTTATAACTGACGATGACCAGAACACCAGCCAGACAAGCCATCGGGATATACTGTGCCAACGGCATCAGGAAGAGGAAGATGAGCAACAGCACGGCCGCATGGATGATGCCGGCCACCGGGGTGCGTCCGCCATTGTTGATATTGGTCATCGTACGGGCGATGGCACCCGTAGCAGGGATACCGCCAAAGATGGGCGAAGCCAGATTGGCAAAGCCTTGGGCAATGAGTTCGGTGTTGGAATGATGACGGTCGCCGATGACACCGTCGGCCACCGTCGCAGAGAGCAACGACTCGATGGCACCGAGGATGGCGATGGTGATGGCCGGTGATACGAGACCCTTGATGACCTCCCACGTCAGTGAAGGCACCTGCGCACCAGGCAACTGGTTCGAAATAGAGAAGCGGTCGCCGATGGTCTCGATGGAGGTCACGCCTGCATACTGTTTCAGCAGCAGGGCGGCAATGGTCATCAGGATGATGGCGATCAGCGATCCAGGCAGTTTCCCTATAGCACTGCGACGGGTAATCTTCGGCCAGAGGGCAATGACAGCCACACTCAGCACCCCTACCCCGGCGCTCCACCAGTCGATGGTGGGAAACGAGCCGACATAGGCAATCCATTTCTCGATGAAGTCGGAAGGCACCTGCGACATGGTCAGACCGAGCAGGTCCTTGATCTGCGTGGTGAAGATGGTCAGGGCGATACCTGAGGTAAAGCCCACCACTATCGGATAGGGAATATACTTGATGATGGTGCCTAAGTGCAGGATGCCAAACAGGATGAGGAACACACCCGCCATCAGCGTGGCGATGGTCAGTCCCTCGAAGCCGTACTGTTGGATGATCCCATAAATGATAATAATGAACGCACCCGTAGGGCCACCTATCTGAACCTTCGATCCACCGAAGACGGAGACCACAAGTCCTGCCACGATGGCAGTGATGATACCCTTCTCAGGGGTAACGCCTGAGGCAATACCAAAGGCAATGGCCAGCGGGAGTGCGACAATACCAACAATGATACCCGCCAGCAAATCGGTCGTAAACTGTTTCCGATTATAATTCTTCAACGTGGAAAACAGTTTCGGCTTAAACTCTAAAGTCGTCATAATCTGTTAATTATCTTGAAAACGGCTGCAAAAGTAAGAAAAAAGTTAAAATCCTCAAAAAGAATGAACAACTTAATGAAAAATACCCTAAATTTGTTGCCGAAAATCAATTTGAGAGAGAGAAAGTTCACATTATTAATCATTAAATTAAAAAAGCATTATGAAAAAAATCATGTTCGCAGTGATGGCTATGATCGCCATCGGTTTCACATCTTGTGGTAACAAGGCACAGGCTCCTGCAGAGGCTGCCGCTGAGGAAATTGTATTCGACGCTGAGGAAGAGGCTGCTGCCAGCATCAGTGCTCTGACAGAGCAGATCGAGGCTCAGGATGCCAGCAAGTTCCAGGAGGTGCTTGCCACCGTACAGGAGAAGATCAAGGAGATCATCGGCTCCAATCCTGAGATTGCCAAGGAGTATGTCACCAAGGTGCAGGACTTCCTGAAGGAGAATGCCGAGAAGATCAAGGCTTTCGCTGGTGAGAATGCAGCCGTTCAGACGGCTTTTGCCGCCCTTACCGAGGCTCCTGCCGACGCTGTGGTCAATGGTCTGATGCAGGCTATGGAGGGTGTGAAGGATGCCGCTGGTGATGCCGTAGACGCTGCCCAGGATGCTGCCGCCGACGCTGTGGAGGCAGGCAAGCAGGCCGTCGAGGACAAGGCCAACGAAGTTAAGGACGCTGCCAAGGGTGCTGCCAACGATGCTGTTGACAAGGCTGCCGACGGCGCTAAGAAAGCACTGGGAATCTAATTAGCATGAAGAGATTATTTTTCATCATCACGGCATTCATGGCGGCACTCGCCGTGAATGCCGTTGATGACAATACGGTAGAGATTTTCTATAACGGCTCGTCGGCTACTGTCACGGTGGCCAGTAATATCAGCAGTTATATCACCAACCAAAGCAATGGCTCACACGTCAAACTGATACAGGGCAGTGGTGTCAACGACAGGGTTGGTGAGATTACTTACAACCTCTCCGGCATCAGCACCGACGGTGAGTTCTGTCTCGAAGGCAGTTACAAGACCACCATCGAACTCGCCGGACTGGCACTGACCAACCCCAACGGGCCGGCCCTTAATATCCAAGACGGCAAGCGAGTGGCCATCAGTGCCAAGAAAGGTACGACCAACACCCTGACTGACGGCTCTAACTATACCGACGACCTGAACGGTTGTCTGCACTGCAAGGGGCATACGGAATTCCAAGGCAAAGGCACACTCACCATCGTGGGCAACTACAAGCATGCCATCTACAGCAAAGAATACGTAGAGATCAAGAACCTGACACTTAACATCACCGCAGCCCAGAAGGACGGTATCCACTGCAAGGAGTACTTCCTGATAAAGAGCGGTACCGTGAACATCAATGGTGTCGGCGATGATGGTATTCAGGTGGAACTCAAAGGCGATACGCCGACGGCAGTCACTGCCGACCATGATGATGAGGACACAGGCAACTTCTATATGGAGGACGGTGAACTGACCATCAACAGTTTCGGCGGCAATGCCATCAAGGCCGACGGCAGTGTCACCATCAGTGGCGGCACACAGAACTACGACAAGAATGCCGTTGTCGAATACGCACTGGGTATCAGCGATATCTTGGTCGATGACCTCGGAGGCCCCAATGCCGTCTATGACCTCAACGGCCGACAATTGCCCGAGGGCAAGTCACTCAACAGAGGTGTCTATATTATCAAAAAGGGAGAGCAAACCAAGAAGGCGATCGTCCGGTAAATGAAGCCTTCCCTGTTCCTTGCCCTGCTCTGCTGTCTGACAGCCTCTGCCCAGTCTAAACTGGACAGTATAGCACAAGTCCTGAAGGATGCACCCGTTCAGGAAAAGGTGTATCTGCACCTCGACAACACATCCTATTACAAGGGCGACACCATCTGGTACAAGTCGTACGTGGTGCGTGCCGACAGCCTGACCTACAGCGACATGAGTCACATCCTCTATGTGGAACTCGTGTCGCCTGACGGTTTGGTGGTGAAGCGTGAGAACATCATCGTATCACCTGACGGCTATAGCGACGGCAATTTCGTGTTGATGGACTCGCTCTATTCCGGCTATTATGAGGTACGGGCCTACACACGGTGGATGCTGAATTTCCGTGTGACAGAGCATCCCTATGGGCGCAAGGATCGAGAATATTTTTATAACAGGGATATGGCACGCGACTTTTTCCGGCAGTTCGGCACGGTCTACAGTCGTGTGTTTCCTGTCTATGAACGGCCTGACTCCTTAGGCGATTACAGCCAAAAATACATCGTCAGTCATCCAAAGACCCGTATCGAGAAGGAAGAGAAGGAACGGCTGGAGGTGCACTTCTATCCTGAGGGCGGGCACCTGATTGCCGATACCCGTTGTGCCGTGGCTTTCGAGGTGACGGACGAGGAAGGCCAGCACATCGACATCGAGGGTACGGTGGAGGTGGACGACAAGAACCATACCATCCGCACGGAGCATCAGGGCAGAGGCCAGTTCTACCTGAACGTGCCTGACGGTAAACAGGCAAAGGCCTCTTTTACCTATCACGGAAAAGCATACGCCTTCGACCTGCCCAAGGCAGAACGTGCCGGCTGTGCCTTACATCTCGAAGCCACCAAGAAAACCACGACAGCCGACATCACCCTACGGGGCCTCCCCGACAACCGTCCCTACGGTCTGGCAGTCCTGTGCCGGGGCGTACTCCGTTCTTTCCAGACCATCAATGGCAGCGGCTCTGTCACACTCGACACCTCGCTGTTACCCACAGGCGTCAATGACCTGCTGGTCTTCGATGAGGAGGGCCATCTGCTGGCCGACCGTCTTTTCTTCGTCAACCACCACGACTACGACCTGAACCCCATTACCGTCAACGGCATACAGAGCGAATATGCGCCCTTCGACTCCATCCGTCTCGACTTCCAGGCGCCTCCGCAGACGCGACTCATCTCCATTTCCGTCCGTGACGGCGCCAATGAGGACTTAACCTACGATACAGGCAATATCGTCACCGACCTGCTGCTCTCCAGTGAACTGAAAGGCTTCATCGCCTATCCGGACTACTATTTCGAGTCAGACGACAAGGAGCACCGTCGTGCCCTCGATCTGTTGATGATGGTACAGGGCTGGCGACGCTACGACTATGAGGAGATCACCAGCAGCACGCCCCTTCGCTACCAGCCCGAAAAGACAATGACTGTAGAGGGAGGCGTCTACCCCACCCCCAACACCGTTGAGGTCAAACCCGGCGAAGTACACTACTGGCCGGCGGGCATCTTCGGCTACGATCCGGAAATCGCAGAAGCCAATACAGCCAGCGATGTCGGACTGGAACAGAGTGATGATCGGGTAGAGGGCATGAACCGTTATCAGGCCACCACCCCCGACGATCTCGTGGCACAGTCGCAGAGCGGCGCCATCGAGGTGGAACAGGTGGGTACAGCCATCTATGTGCAGGATACCACCAACCCCGAGAGTGTCATCGACCCCTATTTCGGCGTTGACCACAAGGGGCTGAAGAAACAGGTGACCGTCGTCGGAGAACTCGTCTTCGAGGATGATATCGCCACCGTGGAGATGCAAACCGACGAATTCGGACAGTTCTCCTTCAGCATCCCACCCTATTACGGCAGAGCCATCCTCTTCCTCAGGGCCCATCGCACCGACCTCAGCGAGAAGAAACAGCAGAAGCGCCAGAACAAAGGTATGCTCGACGAGACCGCCTGGCCCGACTACTACGTGAAGCGTGACCTCTTCTATCCCGTCTTCGCCAAGAAATACGACTACTACCAGTGCCACATACCCGAATGGGCCGAAGGTACCGACTTCGAGGACTATACGCTGCTCGACACGGCCCGTCTCTCGAAGATGGACCAGACACTGAAAGAGGTGAAGGTAAAAGGCCGTCGCCACAGAGGGCGCCACACCATCGACTACTCCAAGCCCGCCTATGTCTTCGACACCTACGACCTCTACAACATCGTCACAGACCGTGGACTCTCCTTCGGGCGCTACGATGCCCGACAGTTCCCCGTACAGGTGAGCATGGCCCTCTTGGGCAACTACAACAGCGACCGCCGTATGCAGGTGCAGGCCCGCCTCAACGACCAGGAATACCGTCCCTACATCTTCTACCGCAACTACGACCCGGGACCTACCGCCCCCTCACCCGACAGAAAATCCGAGTGGGTTGTCGCTGCACCGTTCAAGAGCGACATATGGGTCTTCGAGAATTCGAAACTGAACCGTCAGTGGGAGATGCGCCTGTTTACCGACTTCGAACTGCGCAACGAAGACAAGCACGTGGAGATGCAGTCCACCGTGGCCGACGTCACCCTCGACTATATACTGATGCCCGACGACACGAAGCGCTATACCTACCGGGACCGCCGTATCATCCTCGACGGTATGTATGAGCCCGACGACTTCTACCATCCGGATTACAGCCAGCGCCCCTTACCTGCCGACATGCAGGATCACCGTCGCACCCTCTACTGGAACCCCAATGCCCGACTCGATGAGGATGGTCGCTTCACCGCCCGTTTCTTCAACAACGGCAAGCCCACCCGCATCAAAGTCACCACCGCCGGTATCATCCACTGATTATTATATCATACAAAAAAAGTCCAGCGATTATCTCGTTGGACTCAGTGTGCGGAGAGAGAGGTATCTCTCGCGGAAGGAGAGGTTCCACTCTCGTATGCCGTATAACGTGCTGAAAACCAGCCCTATTATATCCACCATTAATATATATATAAGATGTACACTCTAATACATCTATAATTTCTGATGCAAAAGTAGGCAATTTTATCGAATCCACCAAACATTTTGGAGAAAATCTCAAAAAATACTTTCTTCGGGCATCAATTCTTGCCGCAAAGGTACTACTTTTCCACGAAACAGCCAAACTTTTCACCTGATAAAAGTCGTTCTCTTCATAGAGGTCTTTCACACTGCGGACATATCTCTCTAATATTCCCAAAAAAGTTGGGAACATGGGAACATGGGAACAAAATCAATCAAAGTTACTGTGTTTCAGTCACTTATATTGTTCCCAACTTTGTTCCCAAATTGGCATTTGTTCCCAACTTGGGAAGATATATATAAAGATGCATGAACACCTAGACTCTACTTAATATTGTAAAAATTCCTAATAGCACTCATTTGGAACTATCGAACACGAAAAAAAAGAGCCGCCGCCGTCCGAAGATGGCAGCAGCTCTCGCCTCCTGTTACACCACCCGGCACTCGCTCGACATCCCGAAGGGTGGCGCTTTCCACCGAAGGGACGAAAGAATACGCCGGAGCATCAGCAAGGCTATGGATGCCCTCTGGAGCAAACTTGCACCTGGGGACAGATGAAGGCCGTTTTTCCAGTCATTATCGGGAGGCGACTCCCTCAGACCCACCCAGACATGCTTTCGCACCCGGAACTTCCTAATTCCGCACCTTCACCAATGGGGCACTTCCGGACGTTACCCCATGCCATTTTTCAAAGATTGGAGGGCTGCGAACCATACATCCTACGTGTATGCAGTTGGCACTTCCCTCCCGATGGACTGTCAAGTGGTAAAATGTATGGAGTTATACCGCATACCCCGACCTGACAGTCCTGAAGATTGGAGAGCCGTACTTCTGCTATTATCGGCTATTGCCTCAAGTTGCCCGGACGTACTTGTGTACCCGGAACCTTTCTGACTCTCCATTTTTAGAGAAGGGAGGGCTGCGAACCATACATCCTACGTGTATGCAGTTGGCACTTCCCTCCCGATTATCCCAACAATACAAAAAGCTGGAATCGAAAAGGGTACGACCATACATCCAGTGTGCATGCAGTAGCACCCTCCCGAGGAAACCCATGATCGACACCAGTCCACTTCCGGTGAGGCGTACATGGCGTTTCCAAAAATGCTGCACTCCTGTCTGGCTTGTCTTCAGTAACACCACAAGGATGCGTTGTTGGGTGCTACCCGGCAGTGTGCAGCCATCAGGGAACATGACACCCTCCCTGAGAGGTAAGAAGCAATCTCTTGAATCCATGTTTGGAAACTCTGACGGCAGGTACGCTCCCATGGGGAACACCTCCTCCGTTATTGACGGCGAACCGTCTCACGCGCTCAGAGCGTTGCTTCTTAGAAGATGGAGAGCCGTTTTTCCAGCCGTTATCGGGAATATCCCTCAGACCCCCGCAGACATGCTTTCGCACCTGTGGATACCTATTCCGCGCTCTCCAATAGGTCGGGAGGCACTTCTGCACGGACACAGTTCCCGTGAATATCCTCCCGATGGGCTTTACTGCAGCGGGGGACGCACCTTACCGCCTTATGCCCAGTTGATGGGGAATCGCTTCTGTCCTACCACCTGGCACCAATCGCCAGAGCATCATCACACCGACATTCCCCAGAAGTAAAGAGTTGCCTCCAGTCAGCATCACGCATTCCGTTGCCGGAACCGACCCCCCCACTCGAAAGTGGTAACAAGGAGGCTACTCTTATAGGACGGGGAACCGCAGTACCGGGTGTGAGATCGCCTTTCAAAGCCACTGTCATTCCCCTTGTGCGGGACTCTCACCCGCTATTCTCATGATGGGGAACCGCGACGCTCATGGGCTGGTCATACCGAGGCCGCCGTAACCGCCTCCCGCTTTTCCCAAGGCTCAAGTGCCGACATTCCCCAAGAATTAAAGAGAACTCGCCCGTCGGCTCTGATAGGCACTTAGCCGACCGGCATAGAGCCGTGCCGGACCTCCTTCCTACGCAGGGCGATTCTCTTTTAGGATCCTGGCACCGCTCGCTCATGGGATGGTCATACAGGGGCAGTTGTTGACGAACCCCTCCGCAAGTCCCAAGGCACACAGACCGACATGCCAGGCAGGAATTGAAGATCAAAGGGGGACTGAGGCTCAAAAGACCCCTTGCGGGGCGACACTGACGAATCAGCAGGAGCAGCCAATGATCTCAATTCCTTTATAGGAACCCGGCACCGCTTATCTCTCGACGTGTCAATGACTCTGGGAGTCCGAGACACTTACGCCCGGAACGGAAGAGGGCATCGCGATATGCCAGGCAGGGAACCATCCAGCATCCTCAAATACCAAACTTAACTCGCCAGAGACAGGCTTGGGGCTTTAGTTCGAGATTGCGAAGAGTGTCCTGAATGCCATTGCTGGCGCAAGCGTCTCTTTCAAGACAACTCTTCTGGTTGTGTTCCCGTATTTCAGAAACCTGGCACCCAACGACGGGATGCCATCAGGCGACACGTCTTTCGACGCATGCATTGCCAGTGCCAGGCCGAGTTTCTTGATTCTCCGATGGCAGCGAGTTTTATTCGATCAGTCAACGTTGGCCAGGATGATCCTGACACGAAGGAGTTCACAAGAATCTCTTTTCAGAAGATGGATGCCAGTGGTGGCGCGAACTCACCACACAGTTCTGGCCACTGATCCGATATGCCCCACTATTCCTAATTACGCCAGCGGAACGGATATACGCTACGGCAGCACCCATCTATATTATAAGATGGATGTCACCCTCCAAGGTGGCCGATGCCCGGCCGACCAGCCATCCAATGTGACTGCAGTAGGCCGTCCCCATGTCTCTACGCCCGAAGCGTTCTCCAAGGCAGCGACACCCATCTATATTTTCATCATCAATAATTCAAAGATCGCTCTATTTTGCTATGTAAGCATTTTTCGTTTCGGCCTGTTTTGGGAGGTATAACTACCTCACCGCTTTGCCGTTATGCGCTCTACGGGCTTCCTATGAGGCCGTTTTTCCGGCTACACCCTCAAAATCGCCCATTTCGGCAGAATTGTTTACATTTACCGTCTGATGCCCGTCGGCTGTCTTTGAGCGGTAAGAAGGGAGTCTGGGACTGCCTTTGCCACCTCCTGCATAGTTCCCCACTTGTCAGGGCGTACTATCTCCGCTGGCATACCCTCGACGGCCAGCCGTGCCTTTATGCCTCCTTGGGTCATGCCCCATGTGCCGATTGGCTTGCCATCGAGCAGGATCTTCCCCATCAGGGAGAATACCAGGGCTGCGTTCTCATATCCTTCTCTTGTAAGTATCATATCTCAGCCTCCTATTTCAGTTCTGCTATCCACTTATACACTTTGAGGATGGCAGGATTCTTCTTTTCCTCTTCGGTAAGGTTATCCTGCATGTATGTCTGCACGTCGGCCAGAGCGAGTTGGTAGCCCCATTCTGCGCTTTCCTCGCGGATCGACCAGAAGCCTTTCCAGCCTCCTTTCTTCCGCAGTTCCATGAGCCATTTCAGGCGTTGCTCTATGAATGTCATACCTCAAATATTTTGCAAAGTTACTACTTTATTCTGTTATCTCCAAATGTCCTGTTGTGGGCGAAAAGTAAAAGTTTCCGACACTCGAAAAAACACTCTAATATGACGCGCGCGAGGAATATTCTTGCCAAACCTCGAAGCCACTTTAACGCAGTTTAACCTTACCTCCCTGAGTCCATGCTGACAACCTTACAGGATCCTCCGTTTTCCTCGCCGGAGGCTTTCCTGCAGATCTCATAAGGATCGAACCCCAGCCGTTCCAGGAAGTTTCTCAGTTCACGCCTTTCACGGTCGGCCTTCTGATACAACTCTGTCATTACCGCTACTGACTTTGTCAGATTGGTATTCGAAGCCAACAGGCTCTCCAATGTTTCTGAATCAATCGTCGTTGTCATGGCTCATGTTCATATATAGTCCTGCTGACGCTGCTGCAGAACCATCAGGTCTGCAACGCGGTATTCCAGTTTACCGGGGCGCTTGCTCAGCGGGACGAGTCTGCCGGTGTCCCGCCAACGTTTCACGTTGCCCTGCCCATAGCGCTTAAATGCCTCACGCTGTGATATCACGTCCGACGGATTGCCCATCATCTCCTTCAGCATGGGAGCCAGTGCGGTGGCAAGATCCTTCACGAAGGTCTCGTATGTCACCATCTTATCAGGGAACTCTATGTGTATCACCATGTCAGTTCAGCATTATCTGGTTACAACTTCCTCCCACCGGCACACGGAACACCTCGAAGTCGCTGTGAGGGGCGAAGCCCTCCAGTTGCTCACGGTCGAAGTTGTCTGCCCGTGTGACGGTCTCTGATAACCTGGTGTTGAATGACACCACCACGATCATGGGATGCCGCCCTGGGCTCGGATTCACTTCATCCTCCCTGTAGTCCCACAGCGTCTCGATGATCCTGCCATCGGTCCACTCACCATTTCTTACGGCTGACACAGGGGCCAGCCATCCCTTTTCCTTGAACTCTTCGTATCTCATAACTGCTTGTATTAGTATTTTCTTCTGTCTGTAAGGCTGGAGGGAGTCTTACCCTCTTGCCGTCCCGCTGATGATGACACGGAATGTCGGTAACGAATCAATCATCATGTTCCTCGATATAGTCAATGATATGATACAGAACTCTCAGGGAAACATTGTCTGCAGACCTCATCTGCGGTTCGCTTTCTTTGGTCTTCGCAAAGTTGCTGTAGATGCACAGCAGTCCGAGCCTGTAACCTTCAACGGAGTCTGTGCAAAGTTTCCAGACCTTCGTAAGCCCGAAGCCGTTGGCAGAGTTATAGGTGTAGCCGCATTGCACTCGTCGGCC
This sequence comes from Prevotella sp., assembly GCA_017964785.1. Taxonomy (GTDB): domain Bacteria; phylum Bacteroidota; class Bacteroidia; order Bacteroidales; family Bacteroidaceae; genus Prevotella. Next base: position 15,899 of record JAGCRH010000058.1, on the reverse strand, counting down.
ATGTTCGTTTACATACCTTATCAATGTGGCGATGGCCGTTTCCCTGGCTTCCTCCGTTCCCCATACCTGGGGATCCATTTTCGTGCTACTCGATGACATCTGAATAGAAATTAAAATCCCTCCATCAGTACTGCTATCGCCCGTTCCTCTGCCTGGTTGACCGTGAGGCCTTCCTTCAGGCGCGTCTCTTCCATCGTGGCAGCGGCCAGCTCTGCCCGTGCGTCGATGAACGCGTCATCATCCTTGCGCGGATCATCCTCTTCCGTCAGATACCTCTTCAGGTAGAGTGCCCAGTATGATATATCCTTCTTAGGCATACGGCTACTGTATTAAGTCGGTTCCGATGTCCTGACAATAGAAAACCAAAGTCTTCGGGGCATCGGCCTTGACAGTCCATACCTTCATGTTGGTCTGCTTTCCGTCAATGAAACCTTTCAAGGTGACCTCTATATCGCCGGACGTACTTTTGCTTAGAGGATCCAGCTGTATCGTAGCAACCATCTGGTCACAATTCTTACCCGTCTCTACCGCATAGTTCCTCAGTTCCTCACTATAGTAGCCACCGGCAGTTTCATTAACTTTCTGGCCGTTCTCATAGAGGTCTGTACCTCCATAGCCATGTGTTGCCAAGAATGTAGCAACGACTCTCCATTTGTCGGAGCCGGAGAAATACACCTCAATACGATGCACGCCCTCTTTCAGTTCCTGGTAGTCACCGGAGATGTCATCCTTGTCATCATCACCGCCACAGGCAGCAAATGTCACACACATGACGGCACAGACGGCCATCATAAGAAACTTGAATGTCTTGATCTGTTTCATGCTTGCTATGTTTTAATATCAGTTACTTTTCTCTTGTGAAATAGTCTACGACCATGCGGTCGATGTCCCACCAGCCCCTTCTTACAAGGGAGATGAACAATAGTAGATTGACTGTCAGCATATATCCTTATTTTGGTTACAAAGATACACAAAAATCCGCTGATTTTCAAGGGATTATCCCTACTTAAAGAGGGGAATTTCCCTGTTATTCTGACCTGCATATTTTGTCTGCCTTTTCCCTCCACCGTCTGATGGCATCGGCATCCCCTGCAGCCTTGAAAATATCGGCCATCTCCTTCTCGTGGTTCTCCCTGAGCTGCTTTCCAATTGCCCTGGCAAAGAAATACAGCAAGGCACTGGCTGTAAGCACCACGATACAGTGTACCGGCCCCCATGGGATGACCCCGTGCGTCACGTCCATAATATCAAACAGCAGTTCTGCAGCAGCGACTGCGATTATCATAAAGAAGATGGGGAAACTGAACTGCTTGTTTTCCTTCCTGATCTGGTCAAACAGAAACGGATCTCCGTTGCCGCATTTCAGACACTGTGAGGCATCAATACTGAGCATAGTCTTACACTGGCGACAATACAGCATATTGTCATCTGTCTTTTTCGTGGGTGCTGCTTGCTCAACAGCCTTTCCGTCCAGCCATTCCCCGCAGTGCTTGCACTTCTTGGCTACTGCCAGGATCTCTTCGCCACAGTACGGGCATTTCTTCGTCTCTTCCATATCTATGATATTTTACGTTTCAAAATGGGTGGGAGGGTATCCGTGTAGATCGGTGGGCATTTAATCTCTTGGTGAGATACCCCCGCCACCGTATTGCAATATGTCTTGTTGACTGATTCACCATGTCTCGATTAAATGCCGTTGCAAAAATAGTCAAAACATCGGAGCCATCCAAGAAGTGTTAAAGAAACGTTAATTACCCTTTCTTTTATATATAGAAAATATATTTTCTTTAGGTAAGTACGTAGTACACGGATTTGCTTGAAAACCCGATTTTTATTTTTTTATATTTAACAGAAAATCCCCTCCGAACACGCCGGAGGGGAATAAAAGACAGTTATAATAGTATCTAAATACAGTTTCAAGGAAAACCTCCAACCGACTTAACGGAGGGAGGGGAAAGGGAGTGCGGGGAACTCCATATCCGATCCGCACTACTTGCCTTTTTTTGTTGTTTCCCGCATCGGGCAACCGGAACAACAACAACCGTGCCAACGGTTCGAGCTGGTGCAAAGGTACGGCATTCACCCCCAAATGGCCTTCTGGTAAATCAGAATGTCTTAAATTAACGCTAACAAGACAATTTATCATGAAAAAGGGTGCCGCTGCACCCCAGGTACAAATATGATAGTTTGTAAATTTAAGAATTGACTTCAAAAATTCCCGGCCAACCCGTGACCAGGACTGAAATATGGTCATACAATAAACGAATGTTTATCTGCTATTCAAATAATCCAAACTCCTTTATCCATCCTTGACTGTTAACACCACTTCCATAGTCTTTCTTCCAAAAATAAGCTTGTGTAATGGATTTACCTTGGGCTACCGCAATAGAACTACAATCGTCATGTGTCAGGTAAAGATAAGAGTTTGGGAAATAGTATTTCCTAATTTTCTTGCGCTTTTTTCCTGACTGTTTGTAAATAGTAACTTTAACACCGCTATCATATCTCTTAGCAGATTCTAAGCGTACGATAACATTGTAGTTCAGATCTTCTTCTATTTTTAGAACATCCATTTCTCTTTCTATGGTAACACCATAGTCAGGCTTATGGGTCTCTTGCCCAAATACTACCACCGGCAGCATTAGCAGGATAAATAAAACTATCTTCTTCATATCTCTTTTTTTAGGTTATTATATTCTCATGCCGACCTGACGTTGCTGTGACATCTGCTGTTCCTGTTCAGCAAGGCCTTCGTATGCTGCAGCCGTCATGGATGCCAGCGTCCCTGCAGACAATGATGATCCATTGCTGATGTGCCGGTCGTTAGCAAGCAGGGACTCGTCTACTTCTGCCTGTGGAAGTTCAGGCATCTTCTCACCAAACGCCCAGGAACTAAACTGGTTGAGCTGGTCGAAGAACTTCTGCGAGTCGAACTGCCTGATACGTTCCAGGAAGTCGCCCTGTAATTCCATCCCAGAGCCGATGCCGTTATCATTCCGGGCAATGGTATTAAGGGAACGTGTGGCTTCCTCCTGGTTCCAGTATTCGAAGATACGGCTGTTCGGATGCCGTTCCTCAAACATCTGCATCTGTTTAGGGGTCAGATCTTCCTTTCCGAAAGGATTCCAGATGCCTTCACGCAGCATCAGCATATCAGCGGCATGGATATCTGCGGCACGCTCAAACCCCATGTTGTCATGCAGTGTCGAGCGTTCCAGAAATTCCTTGTCATTCAGGAGTTCTTCTTTGGTCGAGTCCCTGACCTTCGACAGATGACCGGCAGCGGCCTGCCTGGCTTCTTCCGGCAAGGAGTCCGTTTCCCCCTCTACGAACTGGCGGTATTCCTCGCTTTCCCAGATCCCTTTATGGACATCGATATGTTTGGCAGGATCGATCTCACTGTCAGAGATCCTGTTATACGGACTGTCCTGTCTGCCGTAACTGTCGGAACCGGGAGCGATACCGTCATCATAAGGGTTGTAGATGTAGTGCGCCAGTTCATGCGAGACAAGGTTCAAGGAGTCTAACGTCTCAGGACCGGCATTCCAGCCGTCGGCGATATGTGCTACATAGTGACCGTCCTCTGTCATGCTCATTTTCGACGCTACCGGGTTGTCCGTAGCCTCGAACCTGATGTCCCTGTAGGCGCTCCCAGCCCTGTCAACAATCCCGTCATACAGTTCCCTGTCCTCCGGGGACAACTCGTTATGACCTCCATAGCCCAGTGATGTCACGACCCTGTTCTTGAAGGCATCAGAGCGATAGTATGCCATGTTCAGGATGATGTCCGTCTGCACCTTCGGGGAGAACTCCTGAAGGCCGAACATCTCAGCGCCTCGCTGGAGATCCGTCCCTAACAGTTCACTGTTGCTGAGAGGCTTGCCATCCATTTTCATGTCCGACAAACGGGAGGCAATACCGTCAAGGTATTCCTCCTTTTCAGATCTGGCTTTCAGGTATGCCGCTGACTCACTGAGAATCTTTTGAGAAACGGGATCGATATCGTTCATGCTACTACCTCCTAATTCCTGCATTCATTCCTATATTGGGGTTCTTGACGATGCCGTCAAGTTCCCTGTCCAGTTTTTCCAGCTGGGCCTTGTCAAGTGCATGGATGCAGTCGATGGCCACACGCTGGGCAATGATATGGCGATGGCTGTACGGATCTGCCACCTTCAGGACATCAGCCACCTCCTTCGTTGTTACATCCTGCGGATACATTGCATAGTACTTGCAATAGAAATCATGCACTATACGGCCGATGTCATCGTTTGTCCGCTGGTCGGCAGGCTTGGCGGCAATCTCCTTCAGCCAAGGCTCCTGACTGACATACTTCACAAATTCCTCATAGTCTTTCTGTGAATAGCCCATATCCTTCGGATTTATGGTCTCGCCGCCCATGGCCTTGCACAGTTCGTTGAACTTGTCGCGCAGCCAGGGGAAACCGTTGCCGGTCTTGATATACTTGACTGCCCAGTCAGCGGTTTCTTTCTTCAGTTTGTCGATGTCATTACTTTCCATAAAATTCAGTTTCAGGGGTTGTGACTTGTCTTCCTTCGGTTTCTCCGTCAGTATGATCCTGACAGGGAGGCCGTAACGCTTTGCCGTTTCGATCATGTTCCTGGTACCGGAGGAATGACCATTCCAGAATGCTACCAGCGCGTCGGCATTACGGGCCATCTCTCCGTTGCGGATCGGGCCTGCCGAGCGTCCGTGTGTGTCCCAGTCGGCCGGGAACTGCCTGAGCCGGTAGCCCCGTTCCCTGGCATATTGCTCACCGAGTCTGTCCGCGCCTCTGGCCGTACCGCTGATGATGACGATATCATGGGTGCGCTGCTTCTCACTCAGGATGGCATCGCACTTCGCCCTCAACAGTTCATAGTCCTGGAAACTGACCGATCCGGCAATGATGACCCGATATTCTTGTGTCATGTTGCAAAGGTACAAAGAATGTCATTCTTTGATGAGGAAAGAAATTACATTGTCTTAAATTAACGCTAACAAGACAATTTATGATTCAGATTATCTATTCTTAAAAAGAGAAGCGTATAACGCAAGAAATGGAGGCTACTACAATCTTATCTTCATCCATGCGGATATGCCATTATCGCTCAGTGGGAGTTCGTTCCGCTTCCCACCGTCTTTTCCTTTGCAAAGGTAGTGAGGCCTGTATCCATGCCAAGTACCGTTACTCTATTTCACGTAAAATTTCACGGCAGCCTTCCACAGATTGCATACATTCTGGGTATTCCGTTAAATTTTCCATGAAATTCCATGGCGTAGGATCCTGCTTAGCCTCTCTCTGGAATTGCAAAGAAAAGGACTCAAGCGAAACGAAGTCGATGACGACTGATAATTGAAGGCACACCGGCAGACTTGATAAGAAGATAAAAGAGAGAAAGGATCTTAGACTCAACTCAGCCGATAACTTCAAATTCAGCGCAGAGAGCAAACAATTAAGGTAACAGAGAGCCCAACCAACTCCCTATAAAAAATATTGACAATGGAACATCTGACAAACTTCGAACTGATGCTCGTAGGAGCAAGTATCGCAACATTCTGTTACGGCTTCAGTGCCTTCATCAAGGATATCTGTCTTCGTAATCATAAAACATCCAAGCAATGAGAGAACATCTAACAGGCGAGATCTGGATTGACCGCATCGAAGGCAAGGAGGTGATGACTGTCAATGACTCAGGCAAGATAGGGTGCAAGGCCTGTGCCTTCGCAACCTCTGCTGGGGGAGCCTGTCCTGGTGCGGTCTATGATCGGCATCCCTGCTGTGCCTCAGATCGTAAGGATGGCCATGAAGTCTACTACAAGTTGATTGCCTATGTTCCGGAAGCAATAGCCAGACCTCTGGTATTCCGGCCATTCGGCTCAGTAACATTCAAATCGAATTAGCTATGAAAGGGAGATTGATATATATCGTCGAGGGCATGCTGCTTGCCACCACTACGGCCAGTTTCCTTCTGGCAGTCTATGTAATGCTGACACTGAGCAATATTCACTGATGCCACTGTCCTCTATACGCTGCTGCCAACAACATGCATTGCTAATATGTCTGCAAAGATGTGTTACCAAAATACTGCATGCAAAACTCAGCAGATTCACATGCTTGTATTGGTGGATAAAAAAAGATGTTCAGTACTGTCAGAAAGAAAAGGTTGTGCTGCACATTCCTCTCATATTCCCTATGCCTCATCATCATGTCTGATCTGATGATAATACGTTAAGTATATCCATGCTGAATCTCAGCCGGTATGTGTCAATCGATGAAGATAAAACAAAAAAACGAATGTCTATCCAGGCATCCTGATGTCTCTCTGATATGCTGCTGCAGATAGGCTGTCTTTCCATAGCCCCGAACGAAACACTATCTACTTATCTTGGTGATGCACCATAACGCACAGGCTCCATTGACAAACACCATTCATTCATGGGTAACAAAACCACATCAGAATAACATGCGTGTTCTCTCTTGATAGAGTCATTCTCAATCAACCACACATACCCTCCCAATCTGCCAGTAGAACGACAGTTTAGAAGTATCTCGGATAATACACTCGGCAGACCGCGAAACCATGTCTCTCAGACTACATCTGGCGACATGAGTCCAGTAAGTCAAAAAGGACGCTCCGCAGGAAAGGAAATCCAAAGTCTTCGACAGTTCACCGACTGACTCTTGCAGGCGCTTGCGCGACCTGAAGAATCGGCAGTGAAAAGTGGCCTAATACGCAGTTGCCCCATTTTTCAAAGGGGTACAACATGCCGAAAATCCCTTTCCGAGCAAGCTCCCGTGATGTTTCGTTAGGCCAAAGGGATGCTTCCCCTGGACCCCTCGGAAAACACAAATACCAACTAAATTGTCTTGTTTGTGTTAAATTAAGACTTTTCATTTTTTTATACGACATGTTTTATATCCGTTTTTTATCTTTGCGGTGAATTATCAAACATGTCACTAAGAAAGGAAAGAGTATGCCCAAGCAAGTATGCGATGTGAAACCAGGGAAAGGTATGACTACCAGCCAGAGCAACGAGCATCTGCGCGTTGCGTCTAAAGGGGCATATGCCCAAAATTTATCCAACAACTTTGACCCGTCTCGTGAACATTTGAATTTCGAGGTTACGAAAGGTGGACGGATTGTAGATGTGAACAAGAATGAATCCATTCCTTTCAGAATCCGCATGAATCTCAAAAAACGAAAGATCAAAGATCCTAATGCTGAGTTTCGTAACAAAAAGGATCGTGAGGCAAACGGCAGACGGACGATAGCCAATATAGTCCTTTATGGGGATAGAAGTAGAATGCGTGAATTGGCTTTTGGTGACCAGAAGTTGAACCTTGAGTATGGTGCAGACAACAGCCGTATAACATGCCGGGAAGATTTTAAGAAATGGGCTATTGATATGTATAATTTTATCGCAGACAAATATGGCGAAGATAATATCGCTGCATTTGTTGCTCATCTGGACGAAACAACCCCTCATATACATTGCACACTGCTAACCATCCCTAAAGAGGGTCAGGCATTCTCGTATAATAAAGTTATGGGTGGTTCAAAATATGACGGACGGATGTCTGAACTACATAATGAACTGGCTGAAATAAATGCGAAGTGGGGATTAGAGCGTGGAGACAAAGTGAGTGAGACCGGCGCGAGGCATAGAACGACTGCCGAATACAAGGAATGGCTTGAGGGTTTTATTGACGATATGCGTGAAGAGAAGAAGAGACTGAAGCAGAATGTATCTTCCTATGAGGATGAAAAGAATCCTGAAATCAGAAAGAGAATAGGTGAGAACAACGAAGAGATACGCAAATTGGAGAAAAAAGAAAAATCCCTCCGGACTATGATTTCCAATTTGGAGAACAAGTTGTCTCAAATGGATTCTGGTGACCCAGAATACAATGAGATAATAGCAAAGATCCAAACCAGAAAGGAGCAACTTGACGAAACATCTGAAAGATTGAAACGCCTCGTAAATTCCAAACTCGATATAAATCAAAAAATCGGACAGATTGACCATAAGATATCTGATGCACAACAGCAACTGCAGAAGATAGAAAAGAGTGCTATGCAGAGGACTGTTAACGATATGAAGTCGAGAGCCTTGGATTTTATCACGATGGGAGATATCAGGAAGGAACGTTGTGAAGATCTTGATAATCTGCTGTCATCACTGAAGCCTCGCTGGAAGGATTTCTATGATGAAGCCTTTGGAGGCTCCGTAGCCGAAGCCCTGATACGCTTCCCCGAAGAAGTCGCTCGGGTATCCACATTGCTTTTTCTTAATTATATTGATGCAGCCGTCAGCTTTGCACAGTCACATGGTGGCGGAGGAGGTTCGCCTGGTGGTGGATGGGGACGTGACAAGGATGATGACGATAATGCCTGGCGACGAAAATGCTTCTTTATGGGGATGCATATGATGCAGCCGTCTGCAGGGCGCAGGGCATCCATAAAAACGTCATCCATAAAACGGTAGTAGTTACAGACATTAATTACATGTTACGCAATTAAATGGTAGGTCATGGATATACAATATCAAGTTTTTGATGTCAAGGCTCTGAAAAAGTTCGAGCTTAAACGCTCCAATGAAATTCTTAGGGTATCCAAGAATAATCAGGCGAATAAGGAGTGGAGGGATAAATGTAATCCTACTCAGGATCGTCTTAATTTCGAGATTATAGGACATGGTGTCATAATACCCCTCAACAAGAAGATGTCCATACCTTGCAGGATCAGGGAAAACCTCAAGAAGAGAAATGTCATGAACCCAAATCTTCACAAAGAGAGTCCGGACCGCCGTATAGTTGCCCTTTTTGAGTTCTCTGGTTCCAAAGAAACCATGAGGAAGATGGCTTATGGCACTCAACCGATAAAATGGGGGTATGATGAGGACAACAGTTTTGTAAAACGTGAAGGCTTAATAGAGATGTGGGCTGTTGACATTTATCGTTTTATGGTCAACAAATACGGAGAAGACAATATAGTGGCCTTTGTCGTTCATTGTGACGAACACACTCCCGATGCTCACTGTATAGTCCTTCCGGTTTCATCTATCGGGAAATTCTCATGGAATTGGGTTTTCTCAGGACGAAACAAACGCGAGTACAGGGACTATATGTACCAGCTTAATGATGAAATTGCCGAAGTCAATAGGCAATATGGTCTGGAGAGAGGAAAAAGAAAACCACTCCATGGTGGCCGTCCTGTTATCACCGAATATGATAAGGAAGTTGCAGTGAAGGAGGTGGCTCAGTTGAATGAACAGAAGAAGGCCCTTGACAATGAATATAACGGACTTTTATATCGTTACCATCAGACGGAGATAAAAATAAAGAGTCTCAACACCATGATTGGCAATCTCGAAAAAAGGATAGGCGATTATGATGAAGACCTCCAGATTAAGATAAACGAGAAGAAACAGAGTCTTGAAAAGGCTGAAGAGGAATTGAAGAAAGAAGAAGCGCTGTTGTCCGAAAAGGAAAAATCTCTTAGAATAATAAACAACACTATAAAGGATTATGATTGGATTCTAAACGGCGAGAACCTATCTCCTGATGACAAGACTTTGAGGGACATGAAGGCTTTTATTTTCAATGAGAGAATAAAGGATGCTAAAACAAGGGCAGAAGCCAGGCGTAGATTCCTTGCCTTCCTACCTGATGATAAAAGGAAATTGTGTAAGAAAACCTTTCAACTGTTATTGGATGATAGTGTTGATTTTCTAGATGAGAATATAATTACAATCGCATCACTTTTATTCAATGGTTATAATGAGTACGCGGTACAGTATGCCAAGAGACATGAGAAAACACTGCATATCCCTGACAATTGGCAATGTGGAATTGATGAAAGCAATGAGTCCTGGCGAGAGAGATGCTTCATGCTTGCAATGGAGGCGGTAACTCGATCAGGTAAGAGATAGTTTTTCATTTAAATGGTTTTATTATGGTAGACGAAAAAATTTCCGTTAAGAAGAGTACAGCAAGAAGTGCTGCAAAGAGTAATGTTCTAAAATTGAACATTGAAGGTGTAAAGAGCAGTGATATTTACAAGATTATTGCTGCCGTGTTTGTAATCATGGAGGAATGCAGTCAGGGAAAACTAGAACTGACGGAGTTCCGTAATACTCCTGAGAATCAGGATCTGTTGCAGATGAGTTTCAGAAAGAGCGAAAAATACCTTGATCTGGAGGTCATGGAATCTTTTCGTAATAGACTGGGAAAACTATTCACTGTAAGAATACCTGTACGCGACAGAGAGGCCACTTTGATCCAAATTGTTGGTAAAAAGGAATACTTCACTGGACTTCTTCAGAGGCCTCACTATCAATCACCATTGACTGTTTGATATTCCAGCCGTTGATATCCTTTCCCCTTCCAGTGAGTCTGGGAGGGGGATTAACATCGACCTTTGCATTGGCAAACGGTCAGGCATCGAGCAAACGATCACAGCCAGCACGGAAGCTTTCAGGGCCTTGCCCCGGAAGAGGCCGTACAGCAGTCCGCAGGATTATCAGAATCGCTAAAGTCACAAAATATCTGTAAGATTATAGGACATAAATTCCTGATTTTCTTACAGATATTACAAGAATTAATTATTTAATAAATAAGAATATTTATATTTAATAATTATGATTCAACATTAGAAAGGCATATCTGTTTCTTTGGAAACACCGCTTATTTCTTTGGCTAAGGCCATGTAGTCCTCGGCCCCCTTACTCTTCGGTTTATAGTCGAAGATGCTCATACGATAGGCTGAAGCCTTATTCAAATCCTCGCACTGTCTGATAGAAGTATGATAGAGAGATTCCGGGGACTGTGCTGTAAGAAGTTCCTTTATCTGGCGATACAGGCCATAGTTGGTCTGTCTGGTCAACAAGTAATGCCCCTTGATGCTCTTCTTGTTGGCACGGATAATCTGAGTGAGTTTCTTGGCTCCAGAGATTGAGAATCTATCTGCAATGGGTACAAGCAGTTCATCAGCAGCAACTATGACATTAACGAGCATCGCACCAGATCCTGGCGCAGAGTCAACGAGGATGTAATCATAATCATCTTCCACCCTCTTCAGGATGGAGTCAATATAATGAGTGGCAGCATCTGCATCATCCTCCACCGACAGTACAATGTTATTATTGTCTTCGTCAAGCTGACTGGAACCTGGAATGATGAACAGATTCTCTGATACTTCCTGCGGCTGTATGTGGATATCATCATCATTCAGATATTCATGCAACGTAGGCACTTTGACATCCTCAATACACTGTGATGTCAAATTGCACTGGCTATCAGAATCTACGAGAAGAACTTTTTTTCCAAGTACAGCCAAAGCTGCACCAAGACTGGCGGTGGTCATTGTTTTACCGACACCACCCTTGTGATTAACGACGGTTATCTTCCTTGCATTCATATTCTATTGAAATTGGTTTCTATTTTCATTCATACCTTCTGTTAGTTCCTAACATATCATGGATATCATAAACATGCTGCTCCTGAAGGTAGATATTACCCCCTCTGTCAACAGCAGCTTTCAGTAAGTTCGCCACCTCCCACCTGTCCGTGTAACGGGCTAATGGGTGTGACTCTATTATGTCATAGACGGCATAGACAGACCTGTAAAACGTTGCCAGATAACAGTCGTGCGGAATGAAGGTAACATCCTTCAACTCACAGTCACCGGCAAACACAACAAGGGAATACATCGGCAAGGTGGCCATCTGTGGTGACAGTCCACGCAATGCCTTGATGTGCCCCTCGTTTTGTTTGAATGGATTATAGAAACGATTCTTATACCTCCCATATCCAGACACCTGCGTCCAATATTCCTGGTTACCCTTTCCGAATATCCATCCAGCAAAGTCCTTCACCTCGATAATGATCAGACCGGCATCGGTGGCCACCACGATATCTATCTGCGTCGTTTTACCGTTGTCGGATTCTATCATCAGATCATGATAGACGGCCGTCGGTTTGAAACCTGACGCAAGGAGGCAGGACACAAGATGTCTTTCGCTCGGCGTACCCCTCTCTGGTGTTGTTATCATTTCATATAATTCAGGTTTATGCCAGAATGTGTGCCATGTCACCTCTTGGCCGACCTCTTCACATCTGGCATTAACGGTGTAGTATCGATAAATGAATATCAGCACCGACAGCACTATCAGCCCAAATATTAAATAACCCATCATCCTATTTTATAGATAGTCACGGTACTTCTCGATCAGAACGGAGCCTATCAGTTCCTTCATACTCTTTCCTTCTTTCTTGCCTATCCGGCGAAGAGTCTTAATCAAGGTCTCAGGAAGTTGCACTGTAACCGCAACCTCCTTCACTCCCTTAATCAACTCTTTCCTGGGCCGTCCCCAGTTATCTACCTTCTTATGTCGGCTCCTTGATGGCGATGCCTTTGATGCATCACTCTCCGCAGACGACATACCATCTTCATTGGAAATCACGTTTTCCGTTGTCTGCGGCTCTGCCTGCCCACCGAAATCCAAAGATTCAGGAATCTCTGTCAGGATAGGCTTTGAACTTTTTACTTTTATTGCCATACAATCTTTCTTAAATTTTTGTGCAAATATACATAAAATCAACTATATACGCAAATTATTTAATAATTATTAAATATTATATTTCGTATTTAATAAATATAAAATACTCCCTCTTCTACTCTTCCTTATATTTGTTCCCATTTTGTTCCCAACTTGTATTAATTGGGAACATGGGAACAGAGTTGGGAACAGCAAAAACCCCTTTATATACAGGTATTTTGGAGTTTGTTCCCAATGTTCCCAACTAATTTGCAGAAAAACCCATAGATATGTTTTTATCTTGTATTATTTCCAGACACAAAAAAAGGCCGCCTTCCGACAGCCTCATAGTTAAGGAATAAAAGCCCTACAAGAACGGTGCCTCCGATGCTCTCAGATATATTACTTCTACTGGTACTTCATAACCTGGCATACGTTGTTTTATACGGTTTCCATCATTAAGCATTTCAACCGGATTGAGTTCATCGACCCATGACGTAACCTCTACGAAGGCTTTCAGCATCTTCTTGAATTTGATCGCTTTCAGATTGTTCATACCAGTAGAAATCTTACAAGCGTTAAAAACTTCATCCTTAACGAGATATTTATTGAGTCGGCCAGAGTTTAGGCTGAAATACGATTCAGCCCAATCTTTGAAACTGTCACCCATAACAGACAGATTCTTTCTGATTACAATATTCTTCATTGGGGGTAATATTTTGACTATCCCTGGCAATGACAGAGTTGAGAGGTAGAACTTCTCACACTGAAGGAGAAAATTCAAATCAGCATTCCAATCAGACTCTTCATATGTTGAGGTAAGAAGATCCTTACCGAAATCATCCCTGATGGATCGGCTCTCCAGATAATCATTTTCCTCGGTCTTCTCATGGTAGTAATCTGAAAAAACCATAAAGAGGCTTCGCCTCACACTGGAAGGGTCGAAATTAGATGGAACATAATTAGTCGTGAAAGCCCATTTCGGAGCTTCCTCAAATGTAATTTCGTATGACGTGAAATTTTTAGGGTTAACAATCACTCCATCAGTAATACTATCGTAAAACCTTTCAATATCCATATGCTTACTACAATCACTCACGACAACCATTTGTGTAAACGGTTTAACACGTTCAAAAACATGGTTATTGTCAAGGACTTTAGGATCTTTGCCCGAAATCGTTACAGTTGAAAGAACCTCTTTTAAAAGTTTAAAAAAGAAAGACTTTCCACTGCCACCATTAGCCTGACAATCCTCGCCAATTCGGTTATCCATTGCGAATGGTGCCCAAGGCCTTGATGGTGACTTGAATCCATGCAGCATATACCCGATTACAAAGACCTTGTTTATAAAGTTCTGCACCTGTTCACCGATCTCTTCATCGGAAAGTCCTTCGCCAAACAAATCAAACTTATGGTTTTCAGCATAAGCCCTACGTTCTGCCGGAGTCTTGAACCGTTGTTCCATTTCCTTTCTCCAATACAGCCTACTGCAGTTGATGATGTATCCCATTACATTACTGCCTACATTCTTAACATCAAGATTAAAAATGATATTATCTTCATCATCGACAGTATGGGAAATTGTAAAGAAATCATCCATATAGGAGAAATCATGCGGAATAACCCTATCAGCCCAAACGAATGTCGCTGTACGGTAGTCTTTACGCTTTATCAATTCAATGCCTGAACCAGATACAAGAGCACAGTAATTCGGGAAAAAGAATGTCTGCTTGGTCGGACTTGAGTTAGTAAAGTTCAGTTCTTTTTCCGGAAGACTATCAAGAGCCATCGCGAGTTTGGTGCTGCTGAGCACGAGATTCATGACCTCATGATCGTTAACCTGGCTATCCACCCAACGCCGTATGAAATCACGGACATCCCTGACTGTCACCTCTTCGACAATATATCCATCGATATGGATAAGTTTTACATTCTTATTATCGGTTTCATCCTTTAAAGCCGAAAAGCCATTCAGTTTCAGGAAGTAGTGCAGATTAACCGTATCTATCGAGTATCGGTTTTCACTGTTCTTATTTTTGCTACCAGCCCAGAACTTCGCAGTTTTCGCACGTTTCATTAGTTCACGAAACTCTTCGAGATGAGGATGCAAATCAACCCAATCACGGAAGTCCTTTCTCGGATTTCCACGATGATCTCGGTAGTTCCTTAATGACAGGGGGAGCCAAATTGTCTTCAGGTCAATAAAACGCAAGGCCAAATCCTTGCCTTTCTTTATTCCCGTATCATCAATGTCTGGTATATTATATAAGGTATAGACATACTCAAATATTTCGGTGATTTCGTCATCACTCACCTTATATGTCTCGCTGTTGAACCAAATAGGATAATAGCCCAGAGAACGCAAGCACAGAGAATCCCTCTCACCGCTGCATATAAAAGCACAAGGAAGCTTACGATCTTCATAAGCCTTTTCCTTATTCTCATCTTTCGCATAGAACTCTTCACGCTTCTTGTCATTGAATTGTCGAAATGCAGCCTTTAGTTCATGGAGGCCGTTGACATACCTCTGTGGCTTTGCCCCTGATGGATAGTAGTGGAATCTGAAACCCTTGTCTATATTCAGAGGTTCATATATCTTATAGAATTTCTCTGCAGGATTATCACCATCAGCATCTTTAACGATACACTCACGAACGAAAAACGGATAGTTCTCTGTCGAGTGCCTCACGGTTGTCTTTCCATCCTTCGTATATGACACCCATGTCAAAGACTTCCACCCTAACGCATCGAGGTGTTCCTGCTTCACCGTCCTTCCCAGGACATTCAAATCTTCTGGGGAAGCCATATCCTTTGCCTCCCATTTCCTGGTACCGTCCTTCTCGTCTGAATTAGCAGCACGGGGAGGATCCACTACAGGTATATTTTTCTTGGCACTGACAGTCTCGCATAAATTGAATTGCTGGGCAAGAAACTGTACTGCTTCATAAAACTGATTCTGACTCATATTCTTCAACTCCATGAACAGATCGATAGGGCTTTTCCATCCATCATCCCCGAAGTCGGTAATTCCCCAAACCTTGCCATACTGCTTTGTATCAAATTCATATAAGACAGCAGACGGAGTCTTCTCATCACGTATGCAGAATTTCTTTCCATCCTCTGCTTGAGGGTATAGCCATTTCACGATGTCCTTTCCTCTGTTAGTTCCATCGTAAATTTTCTGTATTTCTATCATATTCCGCAAATTTTCTGTTAAAAATAAAAATAAAACACTCAAATATTTGCAGAAATGGAAAATAATGCTTAACTTTGCCGCGTCCAACGTAAAGTTTAGCAGAACTCCACCTGCCGCTTAAAGGATATACCCGGGCTTAGAAGTCCGGGGATTCTTTTTT